>CAZCUO010000160.1:0-3073 GCA_964502135.1 uncultured bacterium | reverse complement strand
ACACGACGCTCTTCCGATCTAAAGAAGAGATTAATTTTAACACTGCAAACTCCTAAATATGCAATTCTTAAAGATGTAAAAAGGGAAAAAGACGAAGAAGGGAATATAGTTTATAAAATAGGGGGAGAAGGAAAAGAGATTTATGTTGAAGGTAGAAATTTAAAAGTTTCAAAGGATTTAATGGAACCAAGTGAGAAAAAGAAAAAAGGAGAGGAAACTTCTTTGAGATTTAAAAGTAATTATCTTCTTTCTGAGAAAAGTGAGCCAGAAAAAGAATCATCTGCACAATCAAAACCAAACAAAGAAAAAAAGCTCAACATTAAAGTTACGGAATTTGAGGAAGAAGGAAATTTTTATACTTTTAGTGCTTCAAAAGAGCCAAAATATGACGAAAGCAAAAAAGAATTAAAAATTGAAATCGGTTTACAGAAAATAATTGATGATGTTGAGGAAAATGAAAAAGATAAGGAATATAAAGTAAAAATAAAGGAAAATAAGGACAAAGAAGCAACTATCAAAATTGAAAAAGTACATGATAAATTTAAAATTATCTTTGAAGTTCCTCATGAAGAAAAGAAAAAAAGGATTTGTGATATTTTAACTGCTATAAAAGATGGGCTTTATGCTCAATCATCAGGTGAAGCAAACACAATAATTCCTCTATTTATAATTGCTGCTCCAGTTAAAATTCCTTCACCTATATTTCATCCATATATTGATATAGAAGAGATTGAAAAAGGCAAATTATATGAAGTCAAAGGAATTTCTGATTGTCTTAAAAATAGTTGGCTTGACGGGTGTATTTTCATAATGGAAAGTGAAAAAGTAAAATGTGTTGAAAAACCTCAAAACTGTATTAATAATTGGCAACAATTTTTGAGAGAGTTAGGACTTGATATGTACGAACAAAAAAATGAAGAACAAAAACCTCAAAATACTTAAAGAACTATTTTGGGATTATAAATGGGATTCTGTATTAAAAAAACTTGATTCACCATTTGTTATTGCAAGAGTTCTTGAAATTGGTAATAAAAAACAAGTTAAAGAACTTGAAAATGCAATTGGTCAAGAGAGAATTAAAGATTTCCTTAAAAAATATGAAAATCTTCTCTCAAAACAGTCATTAAATTTCTGGAGATTGTGTTATGGAATTAAAAGTAAAAAAACTTTTAAAAGAACACAAAGAAGTAGTTAATATTCTTTCTCCTGTTTTAGAAAAAGGGAATTTTTATCTTGCTGGTGGAACTGCTTTATATTATTATTTGAAACATAGATATTCTATTGATCTTGATTTTTTTACCCAAGAAGAGATTGATTTCAGAGAATTTACTCAAAATTTTTCTCCTGAAGAGATAAAGACAATTTCAAAAAATACAATTCATGCAAAAGTAAAAGAAGTAAATGTTTCTTTTTTCTTTTATCCTTATCCTCTATTAGAACCATTTTCACATCTTGATTTATTAAAATTGGCAAGTTTAGAGGATATACTCTGTATGAAAGTGAATGCTATTATTTTACGGGGAAGCAAAAAAGATTTTATAGATTTGTATTTTATTATGAAGAATTTAAAAATTAAAAGTGATGAGGCAATAAAACTTTTTGTTAAAAAATTTGGTCTATACGATGAACTTGTTATAAGAAAGGCAATTACTTATTTTAAAGATGCAGAAAGGGAACCTGAAATACCTGTTTTTAAAAAAATTAAGTGGGATACAATAAAAAAGTTTTTTATAAAGGAATTTGCCAGAATATGATTAAAAATAGAAAATTACTTGAAAAATTTGAAATGGAATTAATTGAAAAAGAAGGAATTGACATAGAAAAAAATTTACGCATTTTTGAAGAACTTTTGAAATTTGCTATTGAAATGGGCAAATTTTCACAGGATGACTGGGAAAAAGAAATAGAAAAAGATATAAGATATGCGAAGGTGATAAATGGGTTTAAAAACATTAATTAAAAAAATAGTAGGCGAGTTTTCAAAAAACAAAATTGACTATATGATTATTGGAGGTCAGGCAGTTTTAATTTATGGAGAACCAAGATTGACAAAAGACATAGATATAACTCTTGGTATAACTCCTGATAGATTAAATGACGTTTTAAAAATTGCCAAAAAACTGAAATTGAGAATTTTACCCCAAGACCCGCATAATTTCGTAAGAGAAACAATGGTTTTGCCACTTTTTGATGAAAAAACTGGATTAAGAATAGATTTGATTTTCTCATTTTCTGAATATGAAAAAGAAGCATTGAAAAGGGTTAAAAAGATAAAAATAGAAGATGTTGATGTTAATTATGTTTCTGTTGAAGACCTTATAATTCACAAAATAATAAGTGGTAGAGAAAGAGACATAGATGACTTGAGAATTATCTTGATTAAAAACAGGAAAATTGATGAAGAATATATTTTGAAATGGTTAAAAGAATTTGAAAAAGTTTTAAACAGAAGTTTAATAGAAACTTTTATAAAATTAAGGAGAGGAAATGAAAATACTTAAATTAAAAATTTTTCAACCAACTGCTCATTATAGAATACCTTTTACATTTGCAAGAAGACATACATATCCAATTCCTCCTTACTCAACAGTTATCGGTTTAATTTGCAATGTAATGGGAATACGAAGTCAAGAAGATGAGAATTTTAAAAAACTTAAAAATGGATTATCTCTTGCAATTTATGGAAAATATGAAAGTTTAAATAGAGAATATGTATGGCTTAGAACATTAAATAAAGAAGCACATAATGAAAGGTTTGGTTATCCAGAAAATAGATTTATTGATCAGATTCCAGAACATCCAGGAGGTCAAATTCCTACAAGAATTGATGTTTTGGAAAATGTAAGATTGTTGATTTATATAAAACATGATGATGAAGAAATTTTTTGTAAAGTAAAAGAATCCTTTGAAAATCCAAAAGAAAGAAAATATCCAATTCATCTTGGAAGAGCAGAAGATTTAGTTATTTTTAAGGAAATAAAAATTATTGAATTAAATATAGAAAAAGAAAAAAAGGAAATATATGGAAAATTAGAAAAGTATAATTTTACATGGCTTGTTGACCCTGAAAGAG
>CAZCUO010000159.1:0-3882 GCA_964502135.1 uncultured bacterium | reverse complement strand
CCTCTTTCCCTACACGACGCTCTTCCGATCTTTTTTTCTTATTTCTTTTTGTTTTTCTTTTAATTCAGAAGGCAATGGGAATAGACCTTTAATTAAAACTCTTATATAAAATCCACTTCCACCAACAATTATAGGAATTTTTCCTTTTGAAATTATTTCTTTAACTTTTTCATACACAAGATTTTTATATTCATAGACATCAAATTGGTTTTTTAAAGAGAGAAAGTCAATAAAATAATGAGGTATTTGGTTTCTCATCCAAATAGGGGGTTTGTCTGTTCCTATGTTTATTTCTTTATAAAACTGCCTACTATCTGCTGATATAATTTCACCATTTATTTCTCTGGCTAGTTTGAATGCTATTTCTGTCTTACCTGAGGCAGTTGGTCCTCCTATTATAACAATTTTCCCAGAATTACTCATAGAATAGATTTAAAATAAACTTCCTCTTTTACCTGTCTTTTTCTCCATTTCTATTAATTGCTTTCCATATTCAAAACCACTTATTGCTATTGGGTCGTCACTCCTTAATGTTCTACTTTTTGTATGGTCTGGATTGTAAAAATCTCTTTTTTCAATTGATTTTAAAAATCTATTCTTAAAGTCATCAAAACTTTCTCCATAAATATGATAAGAATCCGAAATATCAACATACTGTCCAACTTTTACCTCTCTATTTATTTTTTTTGAAATCTCTTCTGCTATATATTTTTGAAGTTCAGTAAGACCAAATAAATTCATAAATGCTGCTCTATAAGCATCTCTTGAACGCCAATGTGTATTCATTACTAAGAATAAATCTCCATCATTTTCTATAATTCTGCACCAAATTCTCTGTAAACATGGAGGGTCATAAGTAAAAGGGTCATAAAAAGGAATCCATGTTATACCTTGGGCTCTTCTTGAATAAGGTGTTTCTGAAAGTTTATTTATTATATATTCAATCTGATTAATTTTTTCTTCTTTTTCTTGTATACGATAATTACAAAGACGGTCATGATATGTATAAGTCCATTTTTTCTCTTCAGGATTTATCCAACTATCATGAATTCCATAAACAACTTCCTGCCTATATTTTTCAAGATCTTCAATTCCTCCAGGAAAAGCAAGATGAATTCTTGGTTCAGAAAAAGGTTCTTTTATAACCATAATCATTGTGCAATCCTTACTCGGAGGAACATTTTCTCTATCATATTCTGTTTTTATGCTTATCCCTTTTCCCCATAATTCAATTAAACTCTTTTCCCAAACTTCTGCTATTGAATTTCCTTCAACTTTTATCACTGGTATCATCTTTTTCTCCTTCTTAATGGCATTTCTTCCCACTTATATGTATTTAAAATTTCCTCTTTTGTAAGCCAACCTCTTCTTGCAATTCCAATACCAAATCTTATATACTTTAACATTCCAATATTATGAGAATCTGTTCCAAGCGAAAATTTTATATTTTTTTTCTTTGCTTTCAGTATATTGACATCATTTAAATCTAATCTATCAGGATAACAATTTATTTCAAGAATAACATTAAATTTACTTGCATACTCAATAACCTCATCAATATCTACTTCATATCCTTCTCTTCCACTTAATAATCTTCCTGTTGGATGGGCTATTATATCAACATATGGATTTTCAATGGCTCTTTTTATTCTTTCAGTAACATTCTTTTTAAATCCCTGATGTATTGCTGCAATAACAAAATCAAGTTCTTCAAGAATTTTATCTGAATAATCAAGAGAACCATCTGCAAGAATATCAACTTCCATACCTTTTAAAACTTTTATTCCTTTTATTTTTTCATTTACTCTATCTATCTCTTCATTTCTCCTTTTAAGTGTATCTTCATCAAGGCCACCTGCAATTTTTGATGTTTTTGAATGGTCGCATATACCTATGTATTCATATCCAAGATTTTTCGCTGCAATTGCTATTTCTTCAATTGTTTCAACTCCATCAGAATATTTTGAATGAACATGTAAGTCACCTTTTATATCTTTCTCTTCTACAAGGACAGGCAATTTATTTTCAAGAGCTGCCTCTATTTCACCTCTATCTTCTCTTAATTCAGGTGGGATCCAAACAAGTCCAAGAGTTTCATAAACTTCTTCCTCTGTTTTACCTGCTAATTTCTTTTCACCTTTAAAAACACCATATTCACTTATTTTTAAACCCTTATCTTTTGCAAGTCCTCTTAGTTTAATATTATGTGCCTTTGAACCAGTAAAGTATTGAAGTGCTGCACCAAATGAAGAATTTTCAACAACTCTTAAATCAACTTGTAAATTATTTGTCTTAACAATAATTGATGCCTTTGTATCTCCTTTTGCAAGAACTTCCTTAACCATTGATAAATTTGTAAATTTATCAATAATTTCAATATTATTTTTTCCTGTAGCAAGTATATCTATATCTCCTATCGTTTCCTTCATCCTTCTTAAAGAACCTGCTGGTTCAATTTTTTCTGTATATTCTTTCAATTGATTTATTATCTCCTCAACTATTGGTAGTGCAATTCCAATAGGTATTCTTTCTTTTCCTTGCTTATAAAGTTCAATTCCTTTTTTAATATTTTCAACCTTCTTTTCTCCCATTCCAAATAATCTTGCAAGTTGTCCATTTTCTATTACTCTTTCAAGGTCGCTTAAATTTTTAACACCAAGTTTGGTATATGCAAGATTTAATGTTTTAGGTCCCAAATTTGGAATTTCAAGAAGTTGTAATAATTCTTGTGGAATCCCATCTATTGCTTCCTCATATTTTTTTATTTTCCCTGTTTTTAAATACTCTTCAATTTTTTCTGCCATTCCTTTACCAATACCTGGAATTTTTTGAATTTCTCCTTTTTTCCATAATTCTTCAATATCTTCTGGATATTCCCTTAAAATTCTTGCTGCCTTTCTATAGGCACCAATACGAAAAGAATCATCCCCTTTGAACTCTAATGCATCAGCAATTTTATCAAAAATATCTGCAATTTCTTGATTCTTACTCATTTTTTACCCACCGGACATAAATAAAATACATCTTCTTTTATTCCAAGAACTCTTTTAACACGTTCATCATCAAATGCTCCTATCATTACTGTTCCAAGCCCAAGTGCTTCTGCTTGTAAATGAACATTTTGTCCACAATGACCGACTTCCATATAGACGTACCTTTCACCTCTTTTACCATATCTACTTGTTGTTCTTTCAAAAATGCCTGAAATAACAATTACAATAGGAGCCGTTCTTACAGAAGATTGATTTAATGCTGCTTTAGAAAGTTCTGCTCTTAAATCACCTTCCTTTATAAGTTTTAACGAATGAGTATCAATTTCATAATAATATAATCCAGGTTTTAACCCTTCTACATTTCCAATCACAACATAAATTTCAAGAGGATAAGTTGCACCAGCAGAAGGAGCAGTTCTTCCACCCCAATCAGCGGTTTTTCCATCAGTTGCCCATAAAATTTGAGATAATTCCTTTATTGTTAATGGAACTGACTTATAACTTCTAACAGACCTTCTAATTTTTAATGCTTCTTCAACAGAAACCTTTCCTTTAAAATCGGGAGATGGTAAATTTATCCTTTCCATATTTTCACCCCCAATAAAATTTAAAGTTAGAAATATGAAAAAGAAAATCTTCCTCATATTTTAAATTTAAACTTTTTAAATAACTCTGTCAATAACCTATTTAAAAATTAATATTGGCAAGCAAGGCTGGATAAAATTTTTAATTATTTTCTATTAATATAAATTTGATAATTTTCTCTGCATCATTTTCATCTATGTAATCAATACATTTCACAATTTCATCTTCTGAAAATAATAGTTCATAACTAAAATCAGCAAGTTCAATTGGAGTGTATTTCTTGGGAATTACATGAATTTTAAAA
>CAZCUO010000158.1:0-16167 GCA_964502135.1 uncultured bacterium | reverse complement strand
TATTGAAAAAGCAAAAGAGTTTTTAAATAAAAGTTTAAATTTATGCCCAAATTACACAAAGACGTATTATCTTTTTTCAAAGATTTATATTATTGAGAATAACATTGAAAAAGTTGAAAGTTGTGCAGATATTTTAATTCAACTTGCACCAGATGATTTTTATCCATATTTTTTAAAAGGAATAATATTCAAGCAGAAAAATGAATTTGAAAAGGCAAATGAAAATTTTAATAAGGCATACTCTATATTGAAAGACAAAAAAGATTACAATTCACTTTTTAATCTTGGTATTTTATATAGGGAAATGGGAAAAGTTGATGAAGCATTAGTATTATTTTCTCATTTAAATAATATATTTCCAGAAAATATTGATGTAATGAATGAGATTGGAATATGTTTTGCAATCAAAGGGAATAAAGAAAGCGCGAAAAAAATATGGAAAGAGATACTCAAAAAAGACCCAAGATATTTGCCAGCGAGAGAAAATTTAAAAAGAATGGGTTTTTGATTTATAAATAGACAATATTTTTTCAACAACTTGGTCAATTGTTAAATCTGTTGTATCAATATAATGATAATCATCAGTTTTAATTAATGGGGCAATCTCTCTGTTTTTGTCCTTTTTATCCCTTTCCATAATTTCCTTTTTTATCTTTTCAATATCCTCTTCTATTCCCATTTCTTTTAGTTGTAAATATCTTCTTTTCGCTCTTTCTTCTATTGATGCATCAAGATATATTTTAATTTGAGCATCTGGAAAAACTTTTGTCCCTATATCTCTGCCTTCCATAACGATATCATATTTTTCTCTAAATTTTCTCTGTTGTTCCCACAAAATTTCTCTTATTTCAATTATTGAAGCAATATGAGCAGTATTTTTACTTACATCTTCTTTTCTTATTTCCTCACTTACATCTTCTCCATCCATAAAAACTTTATATTTTTCATTATCTTGATAAAATTCAATTTTTGTATTCTTTGCTAATTCTATTAATTTTCCTTTATCTTCCCATGATATTTTTTCTCTCATTGCCTTTAATGTTAAAACTCTGTACATTGCTCCTGTGTCAATATATAAGAAATTTAATTTTTTTGCAACAATTTTTGAAACAGTGCTTTTTCCAGCTCCTGCAGGACCATCAATTGCAATTACGAATTTTTTCATTCTTCCATTATCTCTTTTTCTTTATCTTTGATTTTCTTATCTATTTCTTCAATATATTTATCAGTCAATTTTTGTATTTCTTCTGTTCCTTTAAACATATCATCTTCAGAAATCTGTTTTTCTTCTTTTGCTTTTTTTAATTGTTCATTTGCTTTCCTTCTTATTTCTCTTATTTCAATTTTTGCTTCTTCACCCATTTTATGCAAAATTTTAATAAGTTCCTTTCTCCTTTCTTCACTTAAAGGTGGAATAGGTATTTTAATTACATTTCCATCAGAAATTGGTGCAAGACCAATATTACTTGTTTGAATTGCTTTTAAGACGTTATTGTAAATATTTTTATCCCACGGTTGAATAACTAAAAGTTGAGGTTGAGGAATAGTAATTGTTGCCACTTGGTTTATTGGCATTTTAGAACCATAACATTCAACAACAATACCTTCAAGCAGTGAAATAGAAGCTCTTCCTGCCCTTAATTTTGCAATCTCTTTTGTAAAAAAATCAACTACATTTTTCATCTTTTGTTCTGTTTCTTTATAAATCTTATTTCTCATTTTTACCTCCTCTTTAATCAGTAACAATCGTTTTTATACCTTTTCCGAGAACTACCTTTTTTAAATTTCCCTTTTTAAAAAGATTAAAAACTATGATTGGAATTTTATACTCCATACACAAGGAAATTGCTGTGCTATCCATTATTTTGAGTCGTTTCTGTAAAATTTCAAAATAAGTCAATTTATCATATCTTTTTGCATCAGGGTATTTTAAAGGGTCTTTTGTATAAATTCCATCTACTTTTGTTGCTTTTAAAATTACTTCTGCTTTTATTTCTATTGCTTTTAATGCTGCTGCTGTATCTGTTGTAAAATAAGGATTTCCTGTTCCCCCAACAAAAATAACAATTCTATTTTTCTCAAGATGTCTTATTGCTCTTCTTCTTATATATGGTTCACAAAATTGCCTCATTTCAAAAGCACTCTGAACCCTTGTTTCAAGGCCTATTTTTTCAAGCGAATTTTGCAGAGCAAGACCATTTATCACAGTGGCAAGCATTCCCATATAGTCAGCAGTAACTGAATCTATCACATCTTTGTCTCTTTCACTACCTCTATAAATATTCCCCCCACCAACAACAAGGCCTATTTCACAACCAAGTTGCCATATACTTTTAATTTCTTGTGATATAGAAATTAATGCTTTTGAACTTATTCCACCTCTATCATCTTCCGACAATGCTTCTCCAGAAAGTTTTAAAAGTATTCTTTTATATAGGGGTTTCATTTTTTTCTATAAAATATAATCTCTCTTTTCCCTATTTTTATTCTCCCTGCATATCTTTTGTTTATATTTTCAAAACACATTAATTCATTTTTTTCAAGTCCCATCATTTCAATCATTTTTTCACATGTTTGAGGAATAAATGGATATAAAAAAATTAAAATATTTCTTATACCATAAAATACAGATAAAAGTGTTTTTTCAACATCAATACTACCTTCCCTCCAAGGTGCCTTTTCATCAAGGTATTTATTCAAAAATATTAACAATTTCCATATTTCTTCAATTCCTTCTGATAGTGAAAGATTTTCAATTTTAATTGTATAATTTTTATAAATATCCTCAGAAATTTTCATTATACTTTCATCAATTTCGCCTTCTGGAACATAACCATTAAATTTCATTTCAATAAGATTTAAAGTTCTATTTATAAGATTTCCAAAATCATTCACAAGGTCGCTATTATACCTCTTTTTGAAATTTTCTTCTGAAAATTCACCATCAAGACCAAATGGAATTTCCCTTAAAAGGAAGAATCTAAATGGGTCAACACCATATTCATCTATAAAATATTGGGGCAAAATAACATTTCCTTTTGATTTGGATATTTTTTCTTTTCCTAATACCCACCATCCATGTGCAAAAATTTTTTTAGGTTGTGGTAAGTTAAGAGCAAATAATACCGCAGGCCATATAATATAATGAAATCTCATAATATCTTTACCTATTAATTGAACATCTGGTGGCCAGTATTTTTCAAATAATTCCTCATCATGAAGATATCCAATCCCACTTAAATAATTTAAAAGAGCATCAAACCACACATATATGGTATATTTTTCTTCTATTGGGGATTCAATTCCCCATACTACATTTTTTCTTGTAATACTTATATCATTTAGGCCACTTTTGATAAAATTCAGAATTTCATTTTTTCTAAAATCTGGCTTAACCATTTCACTATTTTCTATTAAATCTTCAAGTTGTTTCTGATATTTTGAGAGTTTAAAAAAATAGGATATTTCAGAAATTTCTCTTACTTCCCTTTTACAATCAGGACAAATAGGATTTTTTCTATCTTCAACATTAACATAACTTTCACAGTGAACACAATAAAAACCTCTATATTCTCCTTTATAAAGTTCGCCTTTTTCAAGAAGGATTTTAAATACTTTTTTTACAACTTCTTCATGTTGTCTTTCTGTTGTTCTTATAAATCTATCATATGAGATATTTATTTTTTTCCACATTTTTTTAAATGTCTCTGAAACTCTATTAGCAAGTTCAATAGGAGTAAGGTTTTCCTTCTGTGCTGCTTCATATATTTTTTGTCCATGTTCATCAGTTCCTGTTAAAAAAAATACATCATACCCTTTCATCCTATAAAATCTTGCAATACAGTCAGCAGCAACTGTTGTATATGTATGTCCTATGTGAGGTTCAGCATTTACATAATATAAAGGAGTAGTTATATAAAATTTCATTTTTTCTCAACCCTTTCTTTTCCATAAAGTTCTTCTTCAAAACTTAAACAACAAAGTAATCTTCCACATAGGCCTGTAATTTTATTCATATCTAATGGGAGTTTTTGATTTTTTACCATTCTCATAGTTATTGATTCAAATTCTTTCAAAAATGTAGCACAGCATAACTGTCTTCCACATATTCCAAAACCACCTTTTATTTTTGCTTCATCCCTCAATCCTATTTGTCTCATTTCTATTCTACAGTTGAAAATTTTTGCTAAGTCTTTTACAAGTTTCCTAAAATCAACTCTTCCTTCTGCCCAATAATAAAATGTTATTTTTGTTTTGTCATACGTAAAATCAACATCTATTAATTTCATAGGCAAATTATAACTTTTTATTTTTTCAAGGCATATTTTAAATGCTTCCTTTTCTTTTTCTTCATTTTCTTTTATTATTAAAAAATCATTTTCATTCAATTTCCTTAAAACTTTTCCAGAAACAATTGGAGAAAAAATTGTTTTAGGTTCAATAATCTTATAAATTCTACCGTAATCTATTGTTCCTTGCATAAATTCAACAAGAACAAAATCTTTAACTCCAACATCAACATTAGGAGGAATTTTAAAATAAAGGTCTTTTTCAAGTTTTCTGACTTCTACTTCTGCGATTCTATCCATTTTTCTATCTCCTCAATTAAAATTCCTTCTTCAATATTAACTCCTTTTAGTTTTTTACTTTTTTCATAATAATATCTAAATTTCTCTTCACATCCTATTTTTTTATAAAATCTTGCAACTTCTAAATTATAAAGTTTTTTATTTGGATATACTTCAAGTAGTTTCATAAACATCTTTTCTGCCATTTTATAATCCCCAATAATTTCATAAATGTTTGCTAACTTCAAATAAACTTTAACTAAATAGGGATTTAGAAAAATTGCCTTATTATAGTTTAATATTGCAAGATTTAAATTTTTATCATCGCCAATAATTTTCCACATATTTAAAAATATATTACCTTTTTCAATATATATATTGAAATTTTTACTTTCCCAACTTTCAGCATTTTCAAGTAAGTTTAATTTCTCATATAAATTTTTTGTTTTTAAACTTTTAATTCTAAATCTTTCTGAAATTTCAAATTTTGTTAATTTAAAACCCATAAAAACACATAAAATTATAATAAAGCATAATAATGTTTTTGTCAATTTTCTATTAATAATCTTTGTTTTCTCTTCAATTATTCCACCAAAAATAAAAAATAAGACGGCCACGGAAGGGTCATAAAAATCAAAATCAACCAAATTGTGCAGTAAAAATGATATCAAAAGATAACCAATCCCAAATGAAATAAATTTGTCTTCTTTTTTTCTGAACGAATTTAAAATTATATAAATTAAAAATCCAAATAGAGATAAAACACCAAAAAGACCATTTTCAGCAAATACTTCTAAAAATAAATTATGTGCATGTTTTGTTTCAAGACCCTCTGGTAGTTTAAATTTTAAAAAATAATATTTAAAATTTTCGGAACCAATTCCAATAAGAGGTTTTAATTTTATAATTTTTGCAGTTGCTTTCCAGTAATAAACTCTATCTATAAGTGAATGGATATGAGGAAGTATTTTAAAACGATATCCAGCAAATACAAGTAAAAATTCAACTGTTAAGATAAATGGAAGCAATTTTTTAAATTTTTTGTTATTCAAAATAATTTGTAAAAATAAAATATGGAATACGAAAAGAAAAACCAAAAGCCCACCCATTGATTCTGTTAGAATTAAGCAAAAGTAAGATAGGAAGAAAAGAAATAAAGAGACAAATGAAATATAATTCATTTTCTTATTTAAATAAATAAAAAATAGTAAAGGCATTATTGAAATGAGAAATGAGGCATAAATATTGGGATAAACAAAAGTGGAATAAATTCTATTGCTTTCCATTCTCTCAAAGAAAGTAGGGGAGATAATTCCAAAAAATTCTGGGTATTCTTTCAATAATATTTCTTTTTGTTCAATTAGGTATTTCCTTGTTTCTTCAAGCCCCCAGAATCTTTGGTAAATACCATAAATATTTATAAGAAAAACGGTTATCAGAAAAAAAATTATGAAAGTTGTAATATTGTCTTTTTCTTTTAAAATATTACTTACAAGAAAAAAGATACAAAAATAAGAAAGAATATATGCATTAAATCTAATCCCTGAATTTTTGATTTCGGAAAGCGATGAAGAAATTATTGAAAAAATTATAAATGACAAAAAAATAATTTCTGAGTAGGTTAAATTTATTTTGAATGATTTTGAAATTAAATAAAGAACGAAAAGGAAGAAAAAAGAGAGGGTAAAAATAAAGTTAAAAAATGGATATGTGATTCCATCAAATAAAAATCTTAGAAATAAAAATATGCAGATAATAAAAGAAAAAATTTTTTCAATCTTTTTCATTTAAAAGCCCTATTACTTGACCAACATTTTTAAATTTATTCTCTTTCAAATATTTTATTAATGAAAAGTATATGTCATCTATAATATGTGAATTGTTGAAAAGCCCACTTCCTATTCCAATAGCAGAAGCTCCAACCAATAAATATTCAAGAGCATCCATGCCATTGATAATTCCACCAATTCCAATGATAGGAATTTTAACAACTTTATAAACATCATAAACGCATTTAAGTCCAATTGGTTTAATACATGGACCAGATAATCCTCCATCAATAATTTTCATCTTTTTAAAATCAATTCTTAATCCTTTTACAGTATTTATTAAAGATAATATATCAGCACCTGCCTTTTCACAAGCAATAGCAATTTCTTTTATATCTGTTACATTAGGCGAAATTTTTGCTATTAAAGGGATTGCAGTTTCATTTTTTACCATTTTGATTATTCTATATGTTAAGTCAGGGTCTTGTGAAATCATTTTTCTTTTTTTTTCAAAATTGGGGCATGAAAGATTTAATTCAATTGCATCAACATTTTCTTTTGAGATAATTTTTACAATTTGCATAAGTTCTTTTTCTGTCTTTTCTGTAATACTTACAAAAATTTTTTCATATTTTTTTCTTATTTCAGGTAATATATTTTTCACAAAATAAAAAACACCAGGATTTTGAAGCCCTATACAATTTATCATTCCTGAATATGTTTCATAAATTCTTGGTTGCGGATTTCCTTTCCATGGATATAAAGTAATTGTTTTTGTTGTAATTGCACCTATCTTTTTTGTATCTATAAAATCAATTTTTTCAATACCGTATCCAAAAGTTCCACTTGCCATTATTATAGGTGTTTCCAATTCTATTTTTCCAAGTCTTGTTTTAAGAATTTTTAATCCCATATCACTTCTCTGGCATTAAAAACTGGGCCATCTTTACAAACTCTTTTATATCTCCAGTCACTATTTTGTCTTATTTTTACAACACATCCATAACATAATCCCATTCCACATGCCATATATCTTTCCAGTGATATAAAAACAGGAATTTTGTTTGAAAAAAGAGATATTTTTTTTAACAATTCCTCCGGACCAGAAGCATAAATTATGTCATAATTTTTTTTAATATCTTTAAAAAAATTTTTAAAAACATCAAAAATAATTCCCTTCTTACCAAAACTCCCATCTTCAGTTGAAAAGATATAATTTATACCTACTGGTAAAATATTAAAAAATATTATTTCTTTACTTTTCGCTCCATAAAAAAAATCAATCTCGTTTTTGTATTTTTTCAATTTTTCAGCAAGAAAGATTAAAGGAGCAATACCCGTTCCTCCACCTATAATAGCGATTTTTTTATTTTTAAAAATAGGGAATGAATTTCCGCATGGAGCAAGAACATCTATATATTCTCCCTTTTTCTTTTTACTTAATTTTTCAGTACCCTCTCCAACAACTTTATAAATTATTATTATTGAATTTTTGTTAAATTTACATACGGAAAATGGTCTTCTTAAAAAGTTATTTTCAATTTTAATATGAACAAAATTTCCAGGATAAAAATCTTCATTAAAATTGTTTTCAAATTCAAGTAGATAATGAAAATTTCCAAGTTTCTCATTTTTTACTATTTTACATATTTTGTTTTCCATTTATTTTATGATATCATAAAAAATTAAATAAAGGGAGGAAAATATGGAATTAAGGATTGGTTTTATTGGTTGCGGAGGGATTGCTCAAGCACACATGATGCGACTTAAAAAAATTGAAGGCATTAATTTTGTCGGAATGTGTGATTTAAATGAAGAATTAGCAAGAAAATGTGCAAATGAATATGGTGGTAATGTTTATACTGATTTTAGAAAGATGTTAAATGAAGAAAATATAGATGCATGTTATATATGTGTTCCACCTTTTGCGCATATTGGGCAGGAAGAAGAATGTATAGAAAGAAATATACCATTTTTTGTTGAAAAGCCAATCCATCTTAATTTAGAGAAAGCAAAAGAAATTTCAAAAAAAATAAAGGAAAAAAATTTAATAACCTCTGTTGGTTATGTATTGAGGTATTTTGATGTTGTTGAGAAGATGAAGGAATTAATTAAAAGCGAAAATATAGGACTTGTTAGAGGTAGATATTATGGTGAAGTTCCAGCAGAAGGTAAAAAAATCTGGATTATAAAGAAAAATATGTCTGGTGGGCAATTAATAGAACAAGCAACTCATACAATTGATTTGATAAGATATTTTTGTGGTGAGATTGAAGAAATTTACGCATATAAATTTGAAGGAATTAATAATAAAATTTATGAAGGATATGATGTGGAGGATGGTTTGACTATGATAATGAAATTTAAAAATGGAATAATAGGAAATCTAACATGCACATGGTTATGGAAAGGATATGAAAGTGATGTTGAAATTGTGGGTAAGAATGTAATTATGACTTATAAAGGTAATACAATTCAGATAAATAAAGGAAGTAGAATAGATACATATATTTCCAATGTTGACCCTATGTTTGAAGAAGATTTAGCATTTATAAAAAGTGTAAGAGAAAAAACAAATAAATATATAAAATCAGATTATCATGATGCCTTAAAATCATTTGAAATTACTATTCTTGCTCATGAAAGTATTGAAAAGAATAAACCTATCAAAATTGACTAATTGAAAAAATTATATTAAAATTTTTATTAATGGTTATATTTTTTATGCTTTTG
This sequence comes from uncultured bacterium, assembly GCA_964502135.1. Lineage (GTDB taxonomy): Bacteria > Ratteibacteria > UBA8468 > B48-G9 > JAFGKM01 > JAMWDI01. The sequence goes on along the minus strand of CAZCUO010000158.1, from coordinate 7,097 downwards.
GGTTATTTATTTGGGAGTATTTCTTTTGCCTATCTTTTTACCTATTTTTTAACTGGAAAAGATATTAGAAATATTGGGACAAAAAATCCAGGTGCTGCAAATGTAGCAAGATGTGTTGGAAAAAAATGGGGAATAATTGTATGGATCGCAGACACAATAAAAGGTATTTTCCCAATGGTTTTAACAAAAAATTATGGAATTACAAACCCAATACTTCTCACACTAATTGGTTGTTCTGCCATTTTGGGCCATTGTTATTCAATATTTTTAAAATTTAAAGGAGGGAAAGGGGCTGCAACAAGTGGAGGTGTTATTCTATATCTAATGCCTAAGTTATTTATCCTGGTGATAATTTTGTGGTTTCTTGTTCAAAAAATTAATCCTCGCTCTCCAAAACTTTTTCTTTTTTCAATTTTGACCTTCTTCCTTTTTTTAGGAATTTTATACACAAAACATTTTGTTGAACTATTTTTTTCAACATTAATATTGATAATAGTTGGTGCAATTGTTAATAAAGATATTATAGAAGAAATGAAAAGGGAAAGAGCAAGTTAAAATGGTAATATGGAAAAGAAAATTATATAGAATTTTTATGGGCTCAATCGTTCCTTTTCTATATTTAATAACCAAATCAGTTTTTTTCCCATTACTTATATGTTCATTCTTTTTAACCTTACTTTTTTCACTTGAATATGAAAGATGGAGAAATCCAGGTGTTTGGGACTATATACTAAAAAAATATGGAGGAATTTTTAAAACTCCACCGGGTAAATTTACAGGAGATACTTATTTCATGATAGCAACTTTTATATTACTTATTTTTTTTATCAAGGATATTGCAATTTTATCTTTATTTTTCCTTGTATTTGGAGATGCCGGAAGTGGGATAATTGGGAGTAAATTTGGTAAAATAAAAATTTTCCCTGGAAAATCACTTGAAGGATTTTTTGGTGGTATTCTTTTTAATTTATTTATTTCATTATTGATTTTTAAATTTCTTGAACTTCCTTTTCATATAATACTTATAGGTGTTTTAATTTCTTCTTTGATTGAAGTTATTCCTTTGAAAGTAGATGATAATTTAACTGTTGGAATTATAACAGCAAGTATAATGGAATTAATTAGAAGAATTTAACGGAACATTCTATGTAGCCATGAAAACCATTGTTCAGGATATTTGCTTACATAATGTTCAATTCTTTTCATAAATAAAGCAGTATTTTCAATTATATCTTCTGTTATATTTTTTGTCTTTTTAATAGGATACGGTCCTTCTATGATAATTTTATGTTTTCCAGTTTCAAGTTTATAAGTAAAAATTCCAATTACAGGTGTATCATACTTTCTGGCAAAAACTGCAGCACCAATAGGTGCTAAAAAAGTTTTACCAAATAAATCGCATTTAACTCCACTTCTATGATACTGGTCAATATAGAAACATAAAATTCCTCCTTTTCTAATCCATTTTTGAGATTCATCAATTGTTTTCTTTAAATTCCATTTTGGTATTGCAAGTACTTTTAACTTTTTTCTCCAATTTTGGGAATATCTTGCAAGATATTTATTGTTTGTTTCCCTTACAATCATATTAATTGGATATCCTTTTTTACTCAATATAGTTTGAGCAATTGGAAAATTTCCAAAATGAGCGCAAATTGCTACAATTCCTTTATTTTCTTTCAAAAATTTTTCAAGTATTACTTCACCTTCAATTTCAGCCATTTTCATCAGTTTTTCTTCCTTTAATTTTGTAAGTTGGTCTAATTCCATAAAATTTACAATAACATTTGTTAAAACTTGTTGGCATATTTTCTTCATTTCTTTTGCAGAATATTTTTTTCCAAAGGCCATTTCAATATTTTTGATAATTCTTTTTCTTGTTTTTCTCATGGTGGAAAAAACAATTTTACCCATTATTTTACCTATTTTGGGATATAAAAAGATTGGCAATAATTTTAAAAAGAAAACAAGAATCCTAAATGGAATATATATAATCACAAGATGAAAAATTTGTTTTAAAAATTTTTTCTTTTTCATTGGTTTCAAAAATATTGACAGAACATTTATTTTGATTTATATTATACCATTGAAAACTTTAAAAAATGAAGAAAATTTTTCTATTCCCATTAAATTTCAAAAATAAAACAGAATTTCTTCTTGAAGAAATAAAAAAATCAAATATCTTAGAAAATTTCATTTATATAACTTCAAATTTCTGTAAAGTTCAAGATTTTAAATTAAGATTTTACAATAAACTTTCCCATTACATACTTCCTAAAACTTTTACTTTAAAATCTTTTGCAGTAAAAATTGTAAATGAAAATAGTTCAAAGAAAGTTATTTCTGAGATTGAAAAATATCTTATAATTCTTGAACTTATAAAAAATAAAAGGGATAAAAACTTATATTACACAGATGAAGGATTTGCAAAAGTAATTTCAAATTTTATAAAAGAAGTAAAAATATCAAAAATTCAAATATCCGAGATTCAGAAAGCAATTGATAATTTTATTTGGAAATATCAAGACAATAAAAAAAATATTGAATTTGCTTTAAGAATTTTTGATGAATATGAAAATTATCTAAGCAGAAAAAATTTTATTGATAACGAGGATATTTATGATGAAGCCATTAAGTATATAAAGAAATATGATTTTAGAAATGTTGTAATTGAAAATATTCTTGAATTTCCAAACAATCAAAAAGATTTTGTTTCAGAACTTATAAAAACAAGTGATAATATTTTAATTTCATTTTTCAACCCAGAAGAATTTTCTCCGGATACCAAAGAATTAATTGTAAATGAAACATTAAAATTTTTAAATAGTGTTGAAAATTTTGAAAAAGAAAAGGTTGATGGTGAAATCTATTATTCTAAAATTGAATGTTACAATTTTCCAACTAAGGAAGAAGAAATAAAAGGGCTAATAAATTTGATAAATATAGAAATGATAAATAACAGAGAATTAAATCTTAATGATTTTATAATTACTTGTCCAGACATGTTAAATTATAGAGATTATATAAAAAGAGTATTTTCAAGATTTAATATCCCTATTGAGATAATTCCAGGATATTCCTTCATTTTTGAGCCTTCTGTTTCTCCTATTTTTGAATTATTTACTTTATCGGAAAGTTGTGATTGGAATGTTTTGATGAATATCCTTACTTCTCCTTATTTTACGGTATTTGATAAAAAACTTGTTGATAAATTTTCAAAAGAGACAAGAGAAAAATTTGAAAATATGGGTTTTTATAAAGACGATTTTGAAAACATGAATGATAAAAATATAAAGAAGATTAAAGAATGTATAAACTTGTTAAATAAAAAAAGTGAAATAACTTTAGATGAGTGGAAGGATATTTTGGATAAAATATTAACAAAAATGGGCTGGAAACCTCATAAAATTGAAATTAAACAAGATTTTCTAAATCTTATAAAAAAATTGAAAGGTTCATATTATTTGACAAAAGAAGAATTCATAAATTTAATTAGAAAACTTCTTGAAATGATAGAAGTTGAAAAGGGAGAAGGTTGTGGAATAAGGGTTAGTGGGACAATAGAAAGTTTAGGAATAGAAAGAAAAATATGTTTTTTTTGTGGAGTAACGGAAGAAAACTTCCCAAATTCCCCACAAATAGAAGAATTTTTAATCCCAGATAAGATAAAGAAAGATTTAGGGCTTGACTATTTTGAAAAGAGGGTTGCAAGGGATAGGTCTGATTTTTACAGAATTAAGAATGAACATGAAAAAATTATATTTACATATCCATCAAAAGTTGAAGACAAATTGCAAATGAAATCAATATTTATTTTTGATATTGATTCAAAATCAACTCCTTTGTGGGATATTTCTTTTAAAGAAAAAGAATTGTTTAAACCCGTGATACATTTTTCAAAATTTAAAAAGAAATATATTAAAAATAATAAACTTAAAATAGAGGTGACAGAACTGGAAAAACTTTTAAAGTGTCCTTATAAGTTTTATTTAGAGAAAGTTGAAAATATAAAACCATATAGAACTCCAAAGGTTCAAGAGGTTCCAAAATTATGGGGAGAAATTATACATATTTCTTTTCAGAAAACATTTGAGGATAAAAAAAATGTGTTTATTGAAAATAAAGACATAAAAGAATATATAGATAAATTTGAAAGTTTAGTGTATCAGGAAATAGAGAATAAATATAAAGAGAAACAAATTTCAACAATTTATAAAAAAATTATGGAATTGCGTGTAAATGAAATTTTGAATAAATTTAAGGAAATAATTTGTAAATTTTCTGGTAATAAATTTTTGAATTTTGAAGAAGAAAAAAAATTTAAGAATGACAAAATTTTACTTAAAGGTAGAATTGATATTGTAGGTAAAACTTCAAATGGAGATTTTATTATAATAGATATAAAAACAGGAACAGGAAGAAACCCTTCATATACAAAATCAGATTTTGAAAACAATTATAATATGCAACTTCCTTTGTATGTCTGGATGTATTCAAAATTGAATGGATTGGATTATAGAAGAGTAAAAGCGGAAATTTGGAATTTTAGTTTTCTTGAGGAAAGAGAAGAAGTAATAAAAAGATATAATTTCATAGACTCTGAAAAGTTTGGATATATAGAGAAATTTGAAGAATTTTTAAATAAAATAAGTGAAAAAATAATTAAAGGAGAAATTTTTTCAATTTCTAATTTTGAAAAATGTGAATATTATTGTGAATATAAAGAAAATTGTATATTCAAAAATGGAAAATAGAATAGAATTTGAAGCAATAATTAAAGAAGCCTCCGCAGGAACAGGAAAGACACATTCAATAATAGAAGAAATATTGGCACTTAAAGAAAAATATGGTTCTTATGAAATTTTAAAGAAAATTTTAGCACTTACATTTTCTGAAAATGCGGCTTTAGAATTAAAAGAAAGATTAATTTATTCTATTTTAAAAAAGGATTATAAGAAACTTTCTGAGGATGAAAAAATAAAACTTCAAAATATTCTTTTAAAACTTAATTTTTCCACAATTCATTCATTTGCAAGAAAGATTTTAAAAAGATTCTCTTTTTTTATTCAGATTGACCCATTCTTTCAAATAATTGATAGGAAAGAAAGTGACATACTTTTTAATGAGGCATTAACTCAAACTTTTAGTAACCCTGAGAAAATTAAGATTTTTTATGAAATTTTAAAAAAAATAAAAACAAATAGATTTCTTGATTTAATTTTTGAAATAAGAAATTTACATCCTTATATTTTCTTAGGAAAACCTTTAGATGGAACAGAAATAACATATAAAGTTTCAAATTTTTATAAAGAAGTAGATGAAAAATACTTTGAACTTAAAAAGAAATTTGGATATTTAGATTTTGATGACCTTGAGAAAAGGGCATATGAATTACTTACTGAAAATCCAAACGCTTTACTAATACTTGAAGATTTTGATGAAAAAATTAATTTTATTTTTATTGATGAGTTTCAGGATACCAATCTTCTTCAATGGGAAATAATTAAAAAATTAATTGAAGAATGGATTTCTGGTTATGGTGCAAAAGCAGAAAAAGGAGAAAAGTATGGAATTTATATTGTTGGTGATAAAAAACAATCAATATATAAGTTTAGAGGAGCAGAAAGGAATGTTTTTGAAGAGGCCAAAAAAACACTTGAAAATTATTATAAACTTGAGAAATTAAAGAAAAACTTTAGGAGCACATTAGAAATCATAAATTTTGTAAATGAAGTTTTCAAAAATGATTCTGATTGGAAAGGTGAAGAACTTGAATTTGGTGAAGAAATTGAAAACTTGCAATCAAAAGTAGAAATAAATATTTTTGAAAATAAAGAAGAAGAATACGAATTTCTCTGCAATAAAATCTGTTCAATTTTAAATAGTGGTATCAAAGTATATGATAGAAAGATTAAAAACGAGAGGAAAATTGAAGCAAAAGATATTCTAATTCTAATGAGAAAAAGAGGGAAAAATTTTATTCTTCTTGAAGAAAAATTGAAAGAATATAATATACCCTATGTTATAATTGGTGGAATTGGATTCTATCAAGAAGAAGAAATAAAGTTTTTACTCTCCTTGATTTATTGTTTGATAGACCCGACTGATGAATATTCACTATGGAATCTTAAAAATTCTGTCTTTAAAATCAATGAAAAAAACTTAAATAAATGGAGAAATAAATTATCAGAATATGAGATATCATTTTTAATTGAAGAAATATTAAAAGAAATTAATTTTTGGGATTATCTTGATACTCAGGGAATTGCAAATGTTGAAAAATTTCTTTCAATTTTACAAAGCCAATCTTATTTACCACACTATCAAATTACAAAAAATTTAAGAGAAATTTCAAAAAATCAAGATGAGCCCAAAGCAGATATTTTTTCAATACATCAAGATGCCATTAAAATTATGACAATTCATAGCGCAAAAGGTCTTGAATTTCCAGTAGTTTTCTTAATAAATTTGGAGGATTTGTCATATACTACAAGAAATGACGAGTTTTACTATTTGAAAGAAGGGGAAGGATATGTATATACCTATAAAAAAGAAAGTTCAGAATATTTTGAAAATACCTTTGAAAAAGAAATGTTAGAAGAAGAAAATAGATTATTGTATGTGGCTTTAACAAGAGCGATACAGTATCTTTTTATTTCTGGAGTAAAAAAAAGAAATAACCAAATATTAAATAAAATTGAGAATTTCATTTCTCGTTATTCTGGTGAATTTGTAAAAGGCGAAAAACTCAAAATTGAAAGTAAAGAAGAGAAAAAATTTAAATTTGTGAAATTTGAGTATAAACCAATTTTATCTTTTACAAAGGAACAAAAGCAAAAAGGTCTTTCCTATGATAAAAATATAATAGGTTTAATCATTCATAAAATTATAGAAGAGATAAGCAATGGAATTTTGGAATATAAAAAGGAAAAAATTAAAGAAAGAGTTAATTTTTATTTGAAGAAAGAATTTGAAGAATTTAAAAATTATGAGAATGAAATTTTAAAAATTTTTGGTAATATTAAAAAAAGCAAAGAAGTGGAAAAAATAATCACAGAAAAAATTTCAGACAAAGTGAAAATTGAACTACCTTTTAT
>CAZCUO010000157.1:0-11784 GCA_964502135.1 uncultured bacterium | reverse complement strand
GGTTATCCTGTAGTTGGAGATGAAAAATATGGAAAGAAGAATGATTTAATTAAAAGAATAGCCCTTCATTCCTATAAAATTTCATTTATACATCCAGTAAGTAAAAATAGAGTTGAATTTTCTGCTCCTTTGCCAGATGATTTTTTGTTTTTGACTAATGGAAATAAATAAATTATAATTCCACATTAAAAGGAGGAAAAACATGGAAAACATTAAAATAGGAATAATTGGTTTTGATACTTCTCATGTGGTTGCTTTTACAAAACTATTAAATGATGAAAAAGACCCTTTCCATATAAAGGGAGGTAAAATAATAGCAGGATTTCCTTCTTTTTCACCAGACCTTGAAGCAAGTTATTCAAGAGTAGAAGGATTTAAAAAAGAATTAATAGAAAAATATAATATTGAAATAGTGGATTCAATTGAAGAATTAATTGAAAAAGTTGACGCTATTTTACTTGAAAGTGTTGATGGAAGGAGACATTTAAAGGAAGCAGAACCTGTTATAAAGGCAAGAAAACCATTATTTATAGACAAACCACTTGCTTCAAATTATTATGATGCAGTTAAAATATATAAAATGGCAGATGAATATAATTGTCCAATTTTTTCATCTTCCTCTTTAAGATTTGATTATAATATTTGTAGAGTTAAAGAAGATCCAGAACTTGGAGAAGTATTTGGATGCGATGCATTTTCTCCATGCTCACTTGACCCTACAAATCCAGGACTTTTTTGGTATGGAATACATGGCGTTGAAATATTATATACCTTTATGGGAATGGGTTGTAAAAATGTATATTGCAAAAAAACAGAAGATTTTCATTTTGTTATAGGAGAATGGAATAATAATAAAATAGGGACAGTAAGGGGCACAAGGAAAGGTTCCCATAGTTATGGAGCAACAGTTTTTGGTGAGAAAAAAGTATATCAAGTAACATATTCAACAGAAGTTCCTATTTATTCTCAATTACTTAAAAAAATAATTGAATTTTTCAAAACAGGAAAAGCACCGGTTGATAAAGAAGAAACACTTGAAATGATGAAATTTATGGAATGTGCTTTAATAAGTGAAAAAGAAAATAGAGTTGTAAATTTAGATGAAATAGGATAAAAAATGAGGGTTGGTTTTGGTAAAGTTTGCATTACTCCGCCTGTGGGTTTTTCACTTGTAGGTTATTTTGAAGATAGGCGTTCAGAAGGGATACTTGATGACCTTTATGTCACCTCTTTTATAATTGATGATGGTAAAAATCTATTTGTTATTGTTTCTTGTGATTTAATATGGATTGATGAAAAAATAACCAAAAAAGTTAAAAAAATACTTCAAAAAGAACTTAAAATTTCTTCAAAAAATATTTCAATACATGCAACTCATACACATACAGGACCATTGACTAGCAAACCATCAGGTTCAATATACACAAAAGATTTTTATGTTGATAACTCATATATAGACATTCTACCATTATATATTGCAGGAAGCGTTAAAGTTGCATTTAAAAATATGAAAGAGGTAAAAATTGGAATAGGTAATGGTAGAGTAGAGGGGATAGCATTTAATAGAAGATATTTAATGAAAGATGGAAGAATTATTACAAATCCATTTAATCAAAAAGAAAATATTGTAAAAAGTATAGGTCCTGTTGATGATACATTGTATGTAATTGGTTTTAAAGAAAATGAAAAATTTTCTGGTTTTATAGTTAATTTTGCTTTACATCCTGATACAATAGGTGGCAATTTAATTTCTGCTGACTGGCCTGGTTGTTTAAGAAGAAAAATTGAAGATGAGTTTAAAACAAATGCTTTAATTCTAAATGGACCGAGTGGAGATATAAACCATATAAATCCTGAAGATGAAAATACAAGAACGAATAAAATTAAGGATATAATTGCTGAAAAAATTTTTAATTCTTTAAAAGAAATTTTAAAAAATATGGAATTTAAAAATTACGAAGAAATAACACCATTTTTTAAAAATTTTTCTCTTGATTATTATTCATTTACTCAAAAAGATATTGAAAAAGCAAAAAGTGTTTTAAAGAGAGATTTTCCAAAAGATTCTTTAAAGTATATGATTGCTGTTTCACTTTTAAATATTGAAAAAGAAAAAAAGAAAAATAAAAAGTTAAAATTATTTTTAAATGGTTTTTCGATTGGAGAAAAACTTTGTATTTTAAATTTACCAGGAGAAATTTTTACAGGTATTGGTAAAAAAATAAGAGAAATTTTACCTTTTGAAAATATAATAATTGCCCAAAATTCAAATTTTCATATTGGATATATTCCTACAAAAGAAGCATTTTTACAGCATAAAGAAAATATTAAAATAAAACCAGATTTTGATAATGTAAGAATTAGTGAAGCAATAGGAATAAACTCAAGTTATGAAACATTACCTCTTGCCTGTAAAGTTAATGAAAACTCAGAAGATGTAATAATAAAGAAACTGCAGGATATTTTTGCAAAATAATTTTTCTTTATTCAATAATTACAATTTCATTCCAGTCATTGATTTTAACATCTATTTCCCAAATTTTATCTTTTTTATTTATTTTAAAATTACCTGGTTTTTCTCTTCCTTTCAAATCAAACAAATAAATCTTTGGTTCCCTATCAAAATAAAAAACCTTAGAAACAGATGAAATTATTTTTTCTTTTCCAATTATATATCCTTCATTTATTTCAATTGGTGTTATTGGGAACATATGATTAAGTGGTCCATATTCACCAGCACCTGGACCTTCTTTAGGAATTGTTGCTCCACCTGCTCCATTTGGATAATATAAAAGGCCATTTTTCAAAGCAGTTATAATAGATTTCATTATTACTTCCGCATAGTATTTTTCTCCATCTGGCAATCTTTGTGGTCTTAAACCAAGTATAATAGGTGTTGATAAATGGCCTTTTCCACACCATCTTAATGTTGGTGGTTCTCCATTAAGATAATTAAGTGGGTTTGGATAATCATTTTCTAACTCTGCAAATCTAAAAACATTCCTCAGATTTTGTTCTTCTTTAACAGGAGGGAATCCATTTATAACCACTACTTTCCCTCTTGATAATGCATATTCAAGTATTTTTTTTCTCGCTTTTATACTTATTAATCCACAATCAGTATATTTCCTTGTTATTTTTCCTGTATTTTCATCTATATCAACTGTGTATCCATCCCATCTATCATAAGTGCATCTATCTCTGGCAAGTCCAAGTCCCTGCCAGGAAAGAGTGAACTGGTCTATATATACTCCATCACATCCAATTTTGTCAAAAAGAAAATCCATGTAAGATAACATTTCTTTATATCTATAGTTTCCTTCAACATAATAAACAAATAGATTTAAAAGAAATTCTTTTTTTGAAGCATATGGATAATAAGTATCAACTATTATTCTCCCATCTTCTGTTCTTAGTATTGAATCATAATAAGGCCCTATTGCCTTTTCAAGTATTTTACTATGCTCTTTACTTAAAATTGTTCCATAATCATGTGTTCCTTTTCCTATATCCTCACCATTTTCTATTTCTCTTTTATCTATCGGTAATAAATTTGCTTCTATTACTCCAAGAACCTGGATTTTTGGATTTGCCTTTTTAACTTTTTCATAATTTGTTTTTAGAATTTTTTCCAGTTCATCCATCTTATATAATTTCCCTGTTTCTGGGTTTAAATCTAAAGTGCTCAACCATGGCCAGATGATTTGGCCTTTAACTTTTCTTTCAGGAATAACACCAACTCCAAAAATATAAGGACCTTCAATTGTAAAGTTAACATCCCAATCTTTTCTTACTTTATTTATAAATGCAAAATAATCATTGCTTCTTTTTGGTCCTTTATTTTTAATTGGATAAATAGAAAATTTAAAACTATATTCATTCCATTTATCAAGCCCAAAATGTCTTGTAAAATACTTAAATGTATTGCTTTTTTTCTTCACTTCTCCCTGTAATCTCAAAATATTATCTTCTGCTAAAAAACCCAAACTGCTTCTATTTTGAGAGATGAAAATGGTTGGATTTTCTGTTATTCCGTTTAAGTATTCAACTTTTTCAGTGCCTGAAACTCTATAGTAAATAGGAATATCTGGAGTTAAAATTTCATGTTCTATTATAATACCAAGTTCTGTAGGGAGTTTATTTTTTAATATATCTTCCACATTAATTTTTTCTTCCTCAAATTTAAAAATTCTCACAACTTTATAATTTGTTCCTTCCGCTTCCAATTGTAATTTATTTTTTTCAAGTTGAGAAGTTTTTATTTGCCAGTTTTCTTCACCAGTTTTATCAACTGAAAATCCATTATATCCAATTTTAGTTTCTGGATATGAAAAAAAAGAAGAAATTTGATACCTTTCTCCATCTATATTAATCTCAAGTACACCGTTTTCTCCAATTTTTACAATATAATTTTTCATTTCTAAACTAAATTTTTCTTTAAAATCCTTAAATTCCTTAACAACCCCACCTGAAATTTTCTTAACAAAATCTTCTGGTAAATATCCTATTTCAAGATTTTCTATAACAAGATTTATTTCTTTAGTTGGTAAATATTTTTTAAGATATGTGTTTATAAAAATTAATTCATTTGGTTTGGCAGATTCAATTCTTTCATCAGGTCCTATTTCTAAATAATTTACATAATCAGAAATATTAAACAAATACCAGTAACCTTCTTCTTTACAACTTATAACTCTTGGGTCTAAAATTTTTCCATCGCCAAAAAATACAATAACATTTGGAAGTGAAAATTGAACTCCCCACCATTCTCTTTCTGCAATAGTTGATTTAAATGTTCCAACTCTATTTAATAATCTATATTCACCAGTTTCAGTTGTTTTATCAAGATATTTACCATTTAAACTTATTGCCAGATATGGATTCCAGCCACCAGGGGTTGGATGAGTTAAATATGCTTTAAATCTCATACATAAAACTTTTCCTTTTTCTCTTTTAAAAGATGGTAAGTCAACTTTAAATTGAGTAGGTTTATCTTCAGAAATTATAGTTATTGGTTTCTCAAATTTCCAAATACTTTTAAAATTTTCTGTTTCTGCTATTGATTTTTGACCATGTAAGTTTAAAGATAAAAAAATAAAAATAATTCCAACAATTTGAATAAAAAATTTTTTCATTTTTCCTCCCTTTTTAAAATTTTATAATTCTTTTGTTAGATTTAATATTTCTTGAATTATTTGCAATCTTATTTCATCATAATCTTTAAAATCAAGACCATTAGGAAGTTTTAAAGAACCAGTAATTATCTTTTCGTTTGGTCCAAGTAAAATTTCTTCTGTCCATTTTGCCTGTTCTCTTATTCTTATAGTGAATTTTATTTTATTTAGCAGTGAGTTTATCTTTTCTTCTGAATCAATGCCTTTTTGTCTTTTTTGAGGGTCTCCTGAATTTTTAAGTTTATCTACAAGTTTTTTATGAGTTAACAAATATCTGTAATCATCAATTCCTTCTCTAAATGCTTCATATGTAATTGCAGGACCTCCAGTTTCTTTTTCTGTTTTTGGATACCAGTAAATAAAGTTTGAGTTTATATGTTTAAGGTCATTGTACGGATCTTTTCCTATTCCCTGGTATTCCCAGTTAAAAACTCCATCAATTCCTGTAATCCATGCATAGAAACCAGCACTATATCTCATAACCTCTGGTCTATATCCTTCTACATCGTTATTATACATTAGAATATATTTACCTTTTTTCTTTAATTCTCTTAGAGTATCCAAAGGACAAAGACTGCCATTTATATTTAAATAATCAGAATATTGTTCTGCTTTCATCATAAATTCATCAAAGGGTCCATCTGTTTCTGTAGGAACTCCGATTTCTTTTAATAATTTTAGTGCTTTTAATGTTTTTTCCATTAGAGGTTTTGATTGCCAAGCAGGTTCATCAAACGGTTGGAAAATCATTTTAGGCCATTTTCTCTTTTGGGCTTCTCCAATAAAAGAAATCATAAAATTTTTATATTTATTTTTAAAATCAATTGAATCTTCTGAACAAGTTTTACTCAAATAGTTATAAGCAAACTGGTCAGGACCGTGTAATAAAAGAATTGGTTCTTCAAATCCTACTTCTTTATATGCTTCCATACACCAAATAAATCTATCATCCTTTTTGAATTTAAATACAAATTTTCCATTTTCTTCTTTAACTTCCTCTGGATTAAATGATATACACAAACCAACAGTTGTCATTCCATATTCTTTCATATTCTTAAAATCTTTTAATATTTCTTCTTTTGAATTTCTTTTGGATGTATAATACATTCCAAACAATTTCCCTTTAGGAGTTTCAAGTTTTATTGGTAAAACATTTATTTTTAAAAAGAGAGTTGATTTTATTCCTGCCTCTGAACCTAAAACAGGAGCAAATGTTATTTCTCCTATATATATCCCTGGTTTTGCATTTTCTGGAATATAAATAGTAAGCCAGAATTGTTTATTGGTATCTTTAGGTATATCTACTATATTTTTTTCTTCAATATAAACAGGAATATTTATGTATTCATTAGACCAGTTAATGTTATACAATCTTCTTTTATTTAAACACCTTACAACACCTATTCTTACATTTTCCTTGGGAATTTTATTTCTTTCTTTTGAATAAAAATCACTTACAGATATTTCCCAGTTTTTAAGGTCTTTCAATGCTCTGATAGCAAAACTTACCGGTTCATATTCTCCCGGTGATACAAAAATTTCCATAGTAGTATCTCTTATTATTTCATTTTCCTGTGGGATTGAATTTGGGAATATTAAATCAATATATGGTCTTTTGAAAAATATGTATCCTCTTGAAATTTCTTCGGAACTCAATTTAGGCAAAGGTTTATCATCAACATATTTTACTTCTCTAAATTTTAATTTTGGTATTTCAAATCTTTGAGTTTGAAATGCAAGTAAATTTTCTTTTATTTCCTTTGAAGTATAAAATTTTACATATTCAATTTCTAAAATTCCATCAGATGAATAATTGTAAAAAACTATTGGCCTTGGAGATATTTTCTCTGTAATTTTTTTTGAAAATTTTAAAACTCCATCTATATAAAACTTAATATTATTTTCACTTTCCCATACAATTTTGTAAATATGAAAATTGGTATCAAATGGAATTAATTCTTCAAATAAATTTAATTTTCCCTCATCATCATAAATACTTGCCATAATTATTTGAGGTTTGCTTTCTTCCACAGATATAGTTATTCTTGGCCTTGCTCCAAATTTCTCTCTCCATCCAAATGCTAATGCTCCAGTTGTTAATGGTTTTGCAAATTTAATCTTTGCTTCTAATATTCCATAAGGATAAACTAAATTACTCATAAGTTGACTTTCAGTTTTCAAAATACATTTTCCATCTATTATTTCAACTCCTTCATCTGTAAATTGCCAAATTTTTTCATCTATTTTTTCTGTTTTAAATTCTTCATCAAATACAACTTCAATAAATTCCTTTTCATTATAAATTTTCGTTTCTAAATCAAATAATGAGGTCTTTGTTTTTTCTAAATCAATCTTTTTCTCGGGTGAACCTAAAAATCTAAAATTATCAAAAATTAATGTATAATTTTTTCTGGGCATTCTTAAATATACCAAAATCCCTTTTACTTTTTTAAGATTTATATCTTGTATTGAATCTACCTCAAGAATAACATTTGTAATTTTTTTCTTTTGGCAAGCATAATTCCAGAAAAATTTATTACCATCTCTATCGTCAATTCTTAAATAAACAAAAACATCTTCTTCATTTGGATTGTAAACATCAAAAGCAAAAGCATCAAAATTTGTCCAATCACTTTCTTTTAAAAACAATTCTTTATATATTCCTGGCCATGTATCTATTTCTGAACCAGGGAAATCAACCTTTAAAGCGTTTTTACCTTCAGGGACATTTTCTTTTGTTATTTCTGCTTTTGTTCCCTGTGGTCTCCATAACTCTATTTCTTTTTCATTCTCAAAATTTGAAATTATCATTGCTATTTCTTCTTTTTCTTCAAGTGGAATTTCAAAAATAGAAATATTATCCCACCATACCTCACCTCCAGGGCCACCAATTGTATCAGTGAAAATTCTTATTGTTTTACATCCTTCAGGTACTATTTCTTTTATTTTAATTTTTTTCCAGTCAATTTTTCCATTTATTATTATTCCTTTTGCTATATTTTTTATTGATTTGCCATCTTTATCAAAAAAAGATATAGATAAATTTGCACTACCATTAAAATTTTCTGCTTTTACATAGGCAATAAATAGATATCTTTTGCCAACTTCAAAATTTGTAAAATCTGTAACATAATAACCTTCATCTTTTTCTTTTCTTTCAGGGTTAAAAATGATTTTTGCAGATTTTTTTCCTGAATAAAAAACATTTTCATCAATCTGATATTTACAAGTTGAACCTTTATAAGTTCCTCTTATACGCCATCCTTCAGGAAGTCCATCTTTAACAATTTCAAATCCACCATTTTTAAGTAAGTTTTCAGAAGATTGTAAAGTAAAAACCACTGAAAGTAAAATTATTAATAATTGGCAAACTTTTATTTTTTTCACTTTTACCTCCTTGTATTACAAAAATTTTTCTATAAAATTCCCAATTTTAATTCTTATATTTTCATATTTAGTGTAATCCATTTCATAATTCCAGAAATCTTTAATTAAGTCTGAAACTTCCTTTAAAAGTAATTCGCCTTCCCTTTTTTCTTTTTCATTTAATTTTTTGCTTTTTAAAATAGATTCAAGATAATAAACATAATCATAATCGTCAAGACCTTCTCTTATCAATTCCCATCTTATACTATCCAAAACATCATTCCAATTTTCATTAGGATATAAAAGTATTCCATCTCCTTTCATATAATACCATGTATCTGTATTCCATGGATCGACTCCTTTTGCATATGTATAATAATTTGTAGACCAGATGAGTAAACCATCAATACTATATTTCCATAACATTAAAGGAACAACTCTTGATGAAATAGCAGGTAAATCAACAAGAAATATTCTGTTATAATAAACAAAAAACTTTTTGTTTTCACCAGATGATTTGAAATTTTTAATAAGTTCTTTGTTTATTTTGGCTCCAATACCCCAAGACACAGGAGGACACCATATATCTATTAAATCTATTGAAATTTCATTTTCTTCACCTGGAATTCCTTCTGGATATGTTATAAATATAGGAATATTCGGATCAACTTCTCTAACAAGTTTTGCTGCACCAACTAAAGTTTTTCTAACCCATTCTGATTTATTCCATGCAGGTTCATCCCATAAATATAACCAAAATTTATCATAATAACCTTTCTCTTTTCCTTCATCTATTTTCTTTTTAATTTTTTCTTTAAAATATTCGCAAAATTCTTTATCTTCTATATTTAAAAATTTCCCTTCCCATGTTTTTCCTGGACCTATTACAGGATTATCTCCTAAAAGTGATAAACGATAGAATGCTAATTTCATTTTATATTTTTCAAAATATTCCTCTATTAAATCATTCTGATATATATAACCTGTGCTTGAAATTCTGTGTTTTTTAAAGTTTTCTAAAATTTTTCTAAAATTCATATTTTGTCTAAATTTGCCCAAAAAATCAGCATTTGCAATTATTGTAAGATTAGATATATCAGGAATTTCAAAGTTCCATATTTTTAGAGATAATGTAAATTTTGTTATTAATTTATCTTTTTCAAAAAATTCTATCTCTCCTTTATATTCCCCAGGCACTACATCTTTTGGAACATAAACTGTAAACCATAAAGGATAATTTCTTTTCTCTTCTATTTTAAACTGGTCTAATACAAATAAAGGGTCTGGCCATTTTCCTGGATATGCACCTTTTACAGCAGAAGGAGTTTTAACATTTACATAACCAACCAATCTCCAGTTTATATTTTCATTAGATATTTTACCTTTTTCTCCAATTAAATCATTTACTTTAATATTTATCCCATCAATATTTACATTTTCTTTTGGACTTATAACTATTTGGAATGGCTCATACTCATTCTTAGCAGCATATATTTTAATTTCAGGCGAAACTTCTTTTATTTCAAATTTATCATAAGGCCTAATTTTAATATTTGAACTTACGAGAAATATATCATAAAGTTTTTCACTTTTTAATAATTGTGCCTTGTGAATTTGTTTTTTTGGTGTTAATACAGGTAAAATATTACTAAAAATTATTTCTTCTTCATCAACCAATCCAAATACCATACTATCAACATCTCCTGTATTTATTTCAAATGGTATTTCTATTATCCTCTCTTTTCCTCCTTTTATTGTTCTATTTCCAGCAAATATTCTTTTATTTTCTTGGTCAAAAAATTCAACAAAAACTTTATAAAATTTTTCTTCTCCACTATTGATGTGAATTATTACATTTTTCTCCTGAAATCCTGTAATATTTTGTTGATTTTTTATTGAGATAGATGGTATTGGCCTTGAACTTTCAATAATTTTAAAAATTCCATAATTTTTAACCTCATGCCACTTTTTTTCAGGAGAGAAAAACATATTTGATATTTCTCTTGGATTTTCAAATTTTTCTTTTTTATCTCTTCCTACATCTCCTTTTAATATTAATTTACCAGATTTGAGTTTTTCAATATCTATGTTCAAATCCTTCCATGGAATAAATATTTCTCCATCCCAACTTTCTTTATTTATTTTTGTTTTCACTTTTATATTGGCATTCCAGTTTGGATTCCATTTTTTTTCTTTAATGTTTACTATTGCATCATAAATAGTACCTCTTGAATTCAATGCAATTTGGTAGTAATAAGGAGAATTTTCTATATAAAAGAAAAATTCAATATCATCGTCTTCCCACACAGGACCATCCCTTTTAAGAATATTTGCTTTTAATTCATCAATTCTTTTTTCGTAACATCTAAATCCTGCATAAATACCTTTTTCATCATATAAAAAACAAATTTCTGTTTTATCAATAGGTTCCCTTAAATCACTCGTATTAATAAAATTCTTATAAAAAAGCCCTCTTTCCCAAATTCCTTCATTTAACTCTCCATCTATTTCTATTGGTATATCTGTTTTCAAAACTGGAATAATCTTTTTTTCCTTTACCTTTTCAAAATTTTTTAAAATTTCCTTAGCAAATTTTTCTACTTCTCCTTTATAAAATCCTATATACATATCCATTATTACAGTTTCATCTTCTATTTCTCTTTCGTATAAAATTGGATTATCAAATTCTATTGTAAATGTTCCATTTGGATTATCATATCCCCATATATATTTCCATTTCCCTATAAATGTATTCCAATTTCCTATTTCAGGAAAAATAAAACATACTCCTTCACCATTTTCATCTTGAAAAGAAAACCATCTATTTTCTGCAAATCTATTTTCTTTCCATAAATCATATCCATATGTATACCATCTGCCCTGACGAGTATTTTCAATTTTTTTCAAATCTCCATAAATGCTTCTGAAAACTTTATATTTTAAAGGAGAGGTAAATACAAGGACAGTTCTTTTTACGGGGTATTTTTCTTTTGGAATAAATTTATAAGAGAGATAAAAATAGGGTTTATTTTCTTCCATTATTATTTCTTCAACAAATTCTAAAAAATTCCAATTTTGCTCCAATTTATAATTTAAAAAAGTATTCTTTTTTTCTATATTAACCCTTGCAGGAAATTTCCATGTAGAAATATATTCTTTTTCTTTTGGTGAGAATGATAGATAATTTTGGAAGAGATTTTCTTTTTCAAATCCTTTTATTTTGATACTTATTATTTCTCCTGGT
>CAZCUO010000156.1:0-6819 GCA_964502135.1 uncultured bacterium | reverse complement strand
TATTAAAAAAAATTTTTGTTTTTTCATTTAATTTTATTCTAAATTCATTTCCAGTTAAATTTTTAATTTTACCATCTTTTGAAATTATTTGCAAATTTTTTACTCTTCCTGTTTTATCTCTTTCTTTAATAATTATTTTTTCTACTTGAATTCCGAATACATTTGAAATATATTTTTTAGAAAAAGTTTTTTCCCAAAATGAATAGGTTGAAGTTTCACAATATGGGTCAATTGTTGATTTTTCAAAAGTATAATTGCCTTTCCATACATCTGAAGGATTTGTTGTTTGTCCGCCACAACAAGAATGGAAAAAAACAGGTATTATTTTCCCATCTGGAGTTATCAAAATTTCTCCTTTTGTTTCCATAACAGCAGATTTTATTTTTTCACTTTTACATACACCATACACTTGGTTATAAATTGAATTTTCAACATCATAACTTCCGTTACTATTTTTTAATTTTTTCCAGATAGTATATGTTCTTGAAACAACTGATTGTGCTTTCAATGCCTCTACAGGAAATTTTTCTCCCATTTCTTTTGAAACCACTCCTGCAATATATTCTTCCAATTCAATCTCTTTTATATTTTTGTCTTCAAGAATTCTTACATATATTTCCTTTTCTCCAAAAGAAAAAAAACAAAAAATAAAAATTAAACTACTTACTAAATTTTTCTTCTGGATAAATTTCCACATTTACATTCCCCTTTATTTCAATTAAATTATTTTCAATATTGTAAATAATTTTGTCGCCTGAAAAAGAGTTTTTACCTCTTATTATAATAGGTTTTTCTTCAAATACCATTTCTTTTTTTTCTTCCTTATATATTACTTTTCCACATTTAATTTCCATAGTTGTTTTTTCATTTAAATCTTTATAAATAATTAAAACTTTTCCAGTTATAATGATTTCTTTGATTTTTTTTGTTTCTGGCTCCACTTTTATTTCTCCTTTCCCGTCTTTATCGGTTTTTATTTCTATAATTTCATTTTTTGTTTTAAGTGATAAGGAGGGTGAGGAAATATTAGTATTTTTATTTTCTGAGATTTCAGCACTTTCTCCTTTAAGTATAAGTGAATAATTGTTTGAAAATTGTTTGAGAGAAAATTTAGTTAATTTTTCTTTTTCATATATGGAATTTTCTTTTTTCTTTTCACAACTTATAAATAAAAAAACAAAGATTAAACCCCAAAAAATTAATTTTTTCATTTTATTAATATTCAACACCAAACTCTTTTTTTCCCAGTAAATCATGTAAATGGACTATTCCTTTTGGTTTATTCTCTTCGTCAACGATTATAAGACATGTTATTTCAAGTTTTTCCATCATTGCTATTGCTTGAACTGCCAACCTATCTTCTTCTATTGTCTTTGGATTTTTAGTCATACATTCTATTATACTTCCTTTTGTTATATCAGGTTGTTTAAGTAAATATCTTCTCAAATCTCCATCTGTAATAATTCCCTTTAGTTTCCCTTCATCATCAACCACCAGTGTAAATCCAAGATTTTTATTGTTTATTTCTTTTATCGCATCAATCAGAGTAGAATTTATATTTACTTTAGGGATATTTTCTCCTGTTTGCATAAACTGTTTTACTTTTAACATCAATCTTTTTCCAAGAGAACCTCCAGGATGATATAAAGCAAAATCTTCTTTTTGAATTCCTTTAATAGCCATAAGAGTTAAAGCAATTGCATCTCCTAAAACAAGGGTACATGTTGTACTTGAAGATGGAATAATTCCAAAAGGATCTGCTTCTTCAATTTTGCCAGTTTCAATAGTTACATCACTGTATAGTCCAAGAGTAGAGTTTTTTGAAGATGTAATTGTTATAATTTTTGTGCCTATTTTTTTTACAATTGGGATTATTCTTATAATTTCTTCTGTTTCACCACTATTTGAAATAGCAATCAAAATATCTTTGTTAGTTACCATACCAAGGTCTCCGTGAACTGCTTCTCCAGGATGTAAAAAAGTTGAAGGAATTCCTATACTTGATATTGTAGCAGAAATTTTTCTTCCTATTATTCCACTTTTTCCAATACCTGTTATTATTAGTTTTCCTTTCATATTTAATATTAGTTCAATTGCTTGAACAAAATCATCATTCAAGACATTTCTCATTTTTTCTATATTTCTACATTCAATATCTATAATTTTTCTCGCAATATTCAATATTTTTTCCTTATCCATTTTTTAATGCAAAATATATCCTTTTCAATGTTTCTAAAAGAGATTTAACACAAGACAAAGGAATCATATTTTTACCATCTGATAACGCTTTATCAGGTTCAGGATGTACTTCCATAAATATTCCGTCACACCCACATGCAATGGCTGACTTAGCAAGGTAAGGAACGAATTCTCTATTTCCACCAGATGCATTTCCAAGTCCTCCTGGTTGTTGCACACTATGTGTTGCATCAAATATTACTGGATATCCAAAACTTCTCATTATTGGTAAACTTTTAAAATCAACAACAAGATTATTATAGCCAAAAAAGGTTCCTCTTTCTGTTATCATTATTTTTCCATTTCCAGTAGACTCTATCTTTTCTATAATGTTTTTAACCTCATATGGAGAAAGAAATTGTCCCTTTTTAACGTTGACAACTTTATTTGTTTTTCCTGCCTCTATCAGAAGATCTGTTTGTCTTGATAAAAAGGCAGGTATTTGAATTATGTCTACTACTTCAGAAACTTCTTTTATTTGAGTAACGCAATGAACATCAGTGGTTACTGGGACGTCATATTTTTCTTTAATTTTTTTTAAAATTTCAATTCCTTTTTTTAAACCAGGCCCTCTGTAAGATTTTATAGATGTTCTATTTGCTTTATCATATGATGCTTTAAATATAAATGGAATTTCAAGTTTTTCACATATATTTTTTAATTCTTCGCAGATATAAAAGGTTAATTCTTCATTTTCAATAACACATGGACCTCCAATAAAAATAAATATATTTTCACCACCAACTTTAATATTACCAATTGAAATTTCCTTTGTCATTTTATTAACCTGGTGGCCATTTCATAATTCTTCCACCTAAAAGATGGATATGAACATGGTCAATACTCTGACCAGCATCTCTATTTGTATTTATAACAATTCTATATCCAGAATTTAATATCCCTTCTTTTTCTGCAATTTGGTATGCAATTTTTAACATTTTTCCAAGTAAAAAGACCTCTTCAATTTGATGTAGTTTTTCAAAATGTTTTTTAGGAATTATAAGTATATGAACTGGAGCTTGTGGGTTTATATCTCTTATTCCTATTAAATCTTCATCCTCATAAACTTTATCACTTTTTATCTCATTTCTTACAATTTTACAGAAAATACAATCCATTTTAAACTCCTTTTAATTTTTTGGGAACTTCTACCAGTGTATATGATTGAATTATATCACCTTCTTTAAAATCATTAAAATTCTCAATTCCTATTCCACACTCATTGTTATAACTTACCTCATTCACATTTTCTTTGAATCTTTTTAAACTTGAGAGAATGCCTTCAAAAACTATCTTCCCATCTCTTATAATTCTTACTTTTGAATTTTTTACCACTTTACCATCTACAACAAGACATCCTGCAACAACAAGATTTTTCGCTAATTTAAAAACTTTTTTAACAAGTGCTTGCCCTAAAATTTCTTCTTTTATTTCTGGCTCAAGCATTCCTTCAATCGCTTTTATTAAATCGTCTGCTATATCATATATTATTTCGTAGGTTCTAATTTCAACATTTTCCCTTTTTGCCAACTCTTTTGCTTTTGATTCAACAGGAACTTTAAATCCGATAACAATACCATTTGAAGCAGATGCAAGCAAAACATCCGATTCACTAATAGGACCGGTTCCTGAATGAATAATATCAATTTTTATCTCATTTTGAGGGATTTTACTAATAACATTTTTAATTGCATCTATTGAATTATAAAAATCAGTTTTTAAAACAATGTTAAGTTCCTTAATTTCTCCTTTTTTTATTTCATTATATAAATCCTGTAAACTCAATTTTTTCACTGGTAATACTCTTCCAGATTTTTCTGTTTCCATTTTTTCAACAATCTCTTTTGCTTCTTTTTCGGAGTTTACAACTTTAAATTTTGCACCAGGTAATACAACATCATGTGCACCAAGTATTTCCACTGGAGTAGAGGGTCCAGCCTCATTTAATTTCCTTCCCCAGTCATCAATCATTGCCCTTACTTTACCATATGTATTACCTGCAACAAAAGGGTCTCCAACTTTTAATATTCCATTTTCAATAATTACAGTAATAACAGGGCCTCTAAATTTATCAATTGATGATTCTATTACAGTGCCTTCTGCTTTACAATTTACATTTGCTTTCAATTCTCTAATTTCCCCAACAAGTAATATCATTTCAAGCAAATCTTTTATTCCTTGTCCAGTTAAACCAGAAACATTTACATAGATTGTATCTCCACCCCATTCTTCTGGAATAAGTCCATATTCAGACAATTGTTGTTTAATCTTTTCAGGATTTGCATTTGGTTTATCAATTTTATTTATTGCTACTATTATTGGAACATTTGCTGATTTTGCATGGTTTAATGCTTCAATTGTTTGTGGTTTTACTCCTTCATCTGCAGCAACAACAAGGACAACTATATCTGTAACTTTTGCTCCCATGGCTCTCATAGCTGTGAATGCTTCATGTCCTGGTGTGTCAAGAAAAACAATTGAACCTTCGGGTAAGTCCACTTTATAAGCACCAATTTTCTGAGTAATCTGTCCAACTTCTTTTTCTGCTATTCTACTATTTCTTATTTTATCAAGAATTGTGGTTTTCCCATGGTCAACATGGCCCATAATTGTTACAACAGGAGCTCTTGGAACAAATTTGATCTGTTCTTCTTTTTTCTCGGGTGGAGGAATTATCTTTTTTTCCTCAACTTTTTCTTCTATTTTCTTTTCTTCAATCTTCTCCTTTTTTTGAAAATATTCTTCTATTTTTTTTAATTCTTCGTCTGTTATAATACTTAAAGTTCTTTTTCCTTCAATTCCCAAATCTTTTAATAACTTTAACAAATCTTTAGTTTCAATTTTATATTTTTTTGCTATCTCGTAAACTCTCATTTTATTTTATTCTTTTTTATATTCTGATACTTTAAATACTTTAATATTCCATCCTGTGAGTTTTGAAGCGAGGCGGACATTCTGTCCTCTTTTTCCTATTGCAAGAAATAACTGGTCATCATCAACAATGGCTATTGCCTCCTTTTTTTCTTCATCTATATAAACTTCATTTACTTTGGCGGGGGAAAGTGAATTTTTTATAAATTTTCCAATATCTTCTTCCCACTGAATAATCTCAATTTTTTCCCCTCTTAACTCTTTAACAATATTTTTTATTCTTCCTGCCTTGTCACCTATACATGTTCCAACTGCATCAACCTTTTCATTTTTAGAAAAAACTGCAACTTTGGTTAAATCACCTGGAAATCTTCCTATTGCTTTTATTTCTATTATTCCTTCTTTAATCTCTGGTATTTCGTTTTCAAGTAATTTTTTGACAAAATTAGGATGAGTTCTTGAAAGTATAAGTTGATAAATTCCCTTAAATGGGGGTCTTACTTCAAGAAGATAACATTTTATTGCGTCTCCAACTTTAAAATGGTCATTTGGCAATTTATGATGATGAGGAAGAACTCCTTCCGCTTTACCTATAATAATGATTACATTTTCGTTTTCAAATCTATCTACTTTACCACTTACTAATTCTCCCTCCATTTTTTTAAATTCATCATATATTGTATTTTTCTCTGCTTCTTTTAATTTTTGAATTATTATATGTCTTGCAGTTTGTGCCGCTATCCTTTCCCATTGAAAAGCAGGTGGTGGGACCTCTTCTCCATCTTTATTTATAAATTTTATTTCTCCAGTTTCCGGGTCAATTTTAATTCTGATATCTTGTGATAAACCAGCCTTCTTTCTATAAAGAGTCAAAAGCCCATTTTCAAGGGATTCTATTAAGTAATTTTTCTCAATCCCTTTTTCCTTTTCCCAATATTCTAACAATGCAATAATCTCCTTTTTCATCCTTTAACCTCCTTAAATTTTATTTTAATCTAATATATTTTTGAAGTCAACAATTCATTCTTAGAAAAAATTTTGAAATTATAATTTATTGGGTTAAAATTTATTATATCAATGAAATGGAAAATGCTTATTTAACATTAATCCTTTTTGGTATTATAAGTTTGTTTGGAGATATTGTTTATGAAGGAGTAAGAAGCATATCAGGACCATTTCTTGCCTCACTTGGGGCGACATCTTTGATAATTGGTTTTTTTTCAGGTCTTGGAGAATTTCTTACTCAGAGTTTAAGATTATTATTTGGTTATATTTCTGATAAAATAAGAATTTATTGGATTCTTGCAATAATAGGTTATTCGTTGATTTGTTTTTTACCTCTGTGTGGAATTTCAAAGTCATGGCAAATAGCAGTTTTTTTCCTTTTACTTGAAAGGGTTGGAAAGGCAATAAGAACTCCATCAAGAGATACTTTGATTTCATTTGTTGGAAAAAGTATAGGTGTTGGGAAAAGTTTTGGAATTCATGAAGTTTTTGATCAAATTGGAGCGGCAGTAGGTCCATTAATTTTCTTTTTCTCTCTTAAAAAATTTAGAAATTATTCAGTTGGTTTCAACCTTATGTGGTTTCCAGTATTTTTTTTAATTTTTACCCTTATAGTTTTAAAGAAAATTTATAAGTATTATGATAAAGAAGGGGGAAAAAGGGAAATTCAAACTTATAATTCTTTTAAAAAAATTTTTATCTTTT
>CAZCUO010000155.1:0-7879 GCA_964502135.1 uncultured bacterium | reverse complement strand
AGTTCTTTTTTAAAAAATTGTTTTAATGCAATTTCTAAAAAAATTATAAAAATTGATAAAATACCTCATATAGAAAATTATGATTTAATTTTTATTGGAACTCCTATATGGGTAGGCAAAATAACTCCCTATGTTAGAAGTTTTCTTAAAGATATTGAATTAAAAGATAAAAAGATTTTTCTTTTTACAACTTATGGAAGTGGTTTTTTGAAAAATAAAGCAATGAAAGAATTTGTGAAACTTGTTGAAGCAAAAGGTGGAAAAATTATTGATAAGATTGAATTAAGCGGGAAAAAGGTAGAAAATTACACATCTTATATAAAAGAAAAAATTGAGAAATGCTTGAAAGAGTTGCAACAGAAAAACAAGGACTAAAAATAAACTAACAGAAAATTGTTTTAAATAATAGAGAATTTAAACCTGGATTTTCATAAATTTTTACATATTTAAGAATTTTTTTTATTTTTAAAAGAGATGGCATTTTTGTCCCTTCTTCCTCTGCTTTGCTCGCACCACATGCGACTGCAAATTTTAAACAATTTTCATAACTTTCATTCCTTTTAAATTTATATAAAAACCCTGCTAAAAATGCATCTCCACAACCAATACTACTTTTAAAATTTATTTCTGGTGGTTTTCCATAAATTATTTTCTCTTTTGTAAATAATATTGCTCCATTTTTTCCAAGTGTAACAAGTATGATTGATATACCTAAATTTATAAGGTTATAACAAATATTTTTTAACTCTCCAAAACTTTCTATTTTTTTATTTATGCATCTTTGAAGTTCATTTATGTTTGGTTTTATTAGAAATGGTTTTTCTTTTATTGCTTCTTTTAAAATTTCTCCATCAGCATCAACAACAGTGTAAATATCAAATTTTTTTGTTTTTTTAATTATTTCACCATAAATATTTTTTTTAATTCCAGGTGGAATACTTCCTGACATAACCAAGAAATCACCTTTTTTAAATTTTAAATTTAGTAGAACCTCCCAGAACTTTTTCAATTCTTCCCTTTTAATTTTAGGGCCATTTTCATTAAACCTTAATACTTTTTTTTCCGCGATAAAATTATAAATATTTCTTAGGTCTTCACTTATTTTAATAGAGATTATAAACTTGATTTTTTCTTTTTTTAGAAGTTCTTTATAAAATTTACCATTTCTTTTCCCAATAAATGTTATAGGGATTGTTTTTTCGCCAAGTTTTTTTAACATTCTTGTAATATTTATTCCTTTTCCTCCTGGGTCAACTCTTATTTTTTCTATTCTATTAACATCCTCAAAAACAATATCCTTTAAATAAAAATTAAAATCAATACTTGAATTTAAAGAAATAGTATAAATTTGGGAAGGCATTTTATTATTTCTGTGTTTGTGGATGTGGCCTATATTTTCTCATTTTCTTTCTTTTTCTTATTTCACTTGGTTTTTCATAAAATTCCCGTGCCTTTATTTCTTTTATAATTCCTTCTCTCTCTACCTCCCTTTTAAATTGTTTAAATATTTTTTCAAAATTTGTATTGTTAACCAATTATTATTCACCTCCCTCCTATTAATCTTTATGTTTTTATATCTCATCTATTAAATAAATTTTTTCGCCACAATGCTTACACTTATATTCATTTTTCTTATCATTTTCTTCTATTTCATAACTATCAGTCATAAAACATCTTCTACATCTTATTGTAATTTTTTTCTTTTTTCTTTCCATTTTTTTCATATATTTATTATAACTTTTTCAACTATTTTTGTCAATTTAGGTTCTGCAGAATTTGCAACTTCAACTATTTCCTCAAAGGATACAGGTTTTAATGCATCCGGAAGACACATATCTGTGATGACTGATATTCCCAAAACTTTCAATCCAAGATGGACGGCAGCAATAACTTCTATAACAGTTGACATACATACCATATCTGCACCGATGAGTCGTAAAAATCTATATTCTGCTTTTGTTTCAAGATTTGGCCCCAAAAGTCCAACAAGAACTCCCTTTTTTAAAGGAATTTTTTCATCAATTCCAACTTTTTCCGCAATTTCAATAAGTTCAATAGAGTATGGTGAACTCATATCAGGAAATCTTGGCCCAAATCTTTCATCATTTTCACCAACAAGTGGATTTTGTCCTGTCAGATTTATATGGTCTGTTATTATAACAAGGTCTCCTTTATTGAAAAGTGGATTTAAACCTCCAGCAGCATTTGACTCAATTAAAATATTTATTCCAAGAAATTTCATCACTCTTATTGGAAAAACAACTTGATGTGGTGTATATCCTTCGTAAAGATGAAACCTTCCCTGCATTGCAACGACATTTTTATTTCCGAGTTTTCCAAAAACCAAATTGCCAAGATGTGATTCAACAGTTGAAACAGGGAAATATGGTACATCTTTGTATGGAATAACAATTTTATTTTCAATTTTTTCTCCAAGACCACTTAAACCAGTTCCTAAAATAATTCCTATTTCTGGCTTTATATCAGTTTTACTTTTTAAAAAATTGACTGCTTCCATAACTTTTTCAAATTCTTTCATTTTTTTCACCTCCATTTTATATAGAAATATTGTTTTGATAAATTTTATCTACAAGTTCCATAGTTTTTACTGCATCAGCAAAATTACATTCAGGTTGTTTATTTTCTTTCAGACAATCTATAAAATGTCTATTTTCATTATAGTAACCGTAAAATCTATGTAATTTATCGCTTTCAGCAACAGAAGTAGAGTATAAAATTTCAGGTTCTTCTTTATTATCTCTATATATTAACGCCTTATCATTACAGTCAACAAATGCACTTATTCCAAGAGAATGTAATTCAAAAGTGTGAACTCTTTTACCAACTGTCCAATTTGTAAGCAAAATACCAGTTGCACCATTTTCAAATTCAATTATCGCATTAAAGGCATTAGGTATATCTGAATAGTATGATTTTATTATACTTTTAACATTTTTGGCTTCTCCACATAACCATCTTAAAATATCAACAGAATGAATTGCATCGCATGTTAAAATGTCAACTGCACCATTATAATAGAGAAAATCAGGGTACATATTTTTATAAAATGTAGAAACTGCTTGAATTATAGGACCTCTTTCTTCTACAATTTTTCTAACTTTCCTCATTAAAGGTATAAACCTCCTATTAAAACCAACCATTGTCTTACAATCATTTTTTTCTGATAAAATTGCCATATTTTTTGTTTGAAATGTAGTAATTCCAGGTGGTTTTTCAATAAAAACATTCAATTTTCTTTTAAGGGCTTCTATAACTATATCATATAATTGGTGAGGAGGCATAATTATATAAACACCATCAAGTTCAAGTTCATCAAACATTTTTTTATAATCAATATATTTTTTTTCAATATTATATTTTTGAGAAGTGTTTTCTAATTTCTCCTTATCAATATCACATATTCCAACTATTTCAACATCTTCCATTTCACTTAATGACGGGTAATGGACCATATTTGCAAAATTACCGCATCCAATAAACCCAATTTTTACTTTTTTCATTTTACTCCTTTGTAATTTCATCTAAAAAATTGGTAAGTGCTTCTTCCCAATTTCTCATTTTTATATTTATAGAGTTAAGCAGTTTAAGTGAAAGAGGAGTAAATTTGGGTCTTATTGCATTAACATTGAAAACTTTTGAGAATTCATCAAAACTTATACTTTTAATTTTTATATCTGAATTTAAAATATTTTTCATTTTTAGTCCAAATTCAAACCATGAACACCATCCATCATTACAAACATTTATTATTCCATAAATATTTTTTTCAATCAACTTTATTAAACAATTAGATAGATCAAAAGCATATGTTGGAGAGTTAATAATATCATTTGTTAAAAAAATCTCTTTTTTTTCTTTCATAATATAAGGTAATTTACACCCAAAACTTTTTCCATTCTTACCAAAAATTCTTGATGTTCTTATTATTAAACTTTTTTTACAATTTTTAACATATTCTTCTCCTTTTAACTTACTTTTTCCATAGACATTTACTGGATTTGGAATATCATTTTCATCATATGGAGAATTTTTTTTGCCATCAAAGACAAAGTCAGTGCTTAAATAAATTATAAAAGATTTAAAATTATCTGAGATTTCTGCAATATTTTTTGTTCCTTCTGTATTAATTTTAAATGCTTTTTCAGGATTCATCTCACAAAAATCAACATCTGTTAATGCAGCAAGATGTATAACTATATCAGGTTTTATTTCTTTAAATACTTCATAAACTCTTTCCTTACAAGTTATATCCATTTCTTCTTTACTGAAAGAAAAAAAATTATATTTTTCTTTTTCTAATAATAGATTTAAATATTTGCCAACAAGCCCACAACCTCCGGTAATGAGAATTTTTTTCATTATTTTATTTTACCAAATTTTTTGAAGGGATAAAATTGATGAAAAGGACTGCCACCAGAAAAATTAGGGAAATTCTAAAATTTAATTTTTTATTACTTCTTTTTTCCTTTTTTAGGTTTTTCTTCTGGTTTTCTAATTTTGAGAATCACATTTTCTCCTGTTTTTGTTTCTCTATAAGACACGATAACCTTATCTCCAAGTTTTAGTTTTGAAATTGCTTCCTTTGTATTTGGAGTTGTTGCTTTTACTTTGACAGTGGTGCCATCTTCTTTTTTCACAGTAAGTGTGCTTTCTGATGCTGAAATATCTGTAATTTCTCCAGTAATTCTTGAAATTTTTACCTTGGCTTTTTCAGGAGTTGCAGGTGTTGCAGGAGTTGTAGGGGTTTCAGGAGTTGTAGGGTTTTGTACTTTTTTTTCAGCAGAAAAAGCGAATGCACAGATGAAAGACATAATTGTGAGAGCAGTTATAATCTTTCTCATCTTTTATCACCTCCTTTCTTTTTATTTTTTTGGTGGCAGTCCTTTTTTATATAGTTTTTCAATAGCACTTTTAATTTTTTCTTTTATCTCTTCATTTGAATTATTTTCATAATTGTAAAAAATTAAGTTTTCATTTAAATTACTTAAGGTTTTCATTCTATATTTTTTTCTCAAATTTTCTCTTACAAGATTTAAAGTTATAGTATAAATCCAGTTTGTAAGTGAGTTTTTTTCCTTAAACTCTTTAATTTTCTATAAACTATTAAAAATGTTTCCTGTGTTATATCTTCTGCATCCTGGTGATTATTTAAAAATTTATAAGCAATTCCGTAAACCATTTTTTCATATTTTTTAACAATATCTTCAAAAATTAAAATCTCATTTTTTCCAAAAATCCTTTTTACTCTCACCATATAAATAGTCGTTTTTCGTATAAGAAAAGTTTACTTTTTAAATTTGGATAATTTCAAAATGGAAATTTTCACCTTCTTTCAGAATACTTAAAATTTCAAAGGAATAAGGTAGGTTTATTTTCTTTGATTGTAAATATATTTGGGCAACATTTTCTATTTTCTTTAATTTTTTCTTGCCCACCGCTTCTTCAGGCCTTCCAAAATTTACAGAACTTCTTGTTTTAACTTCTATAAATATAATCTTTTTATTTTTAGTCGCAATTATATCAATCTCTCCAATTTTCGTTTTGTAATTTCTTTCTAAAATTTTATATCCATTTTTCTTTAAAAATTCAATCGCCTTTTCTTCTCCTAATCTACCAAAATCTATATTACTCATCTATTCTTTTTTCTTAAATAATACATTTTAGCCCTTGGAGCGAGACGATTTCTTTCTCTTGTTTTCAGAACCTCAATTTTTACAATATTTGGAGAATATAATGGAAAAATTCTCTCAACACCTTCACCATAGGAAATTTTTCTAACTGTAAATGTTTCTCTAATGCCTTTCCCCCTTTTTGCTATACATGTTCCTGTAAATACCTGTATCCTTTCTTTTTCTCCTTCTTTAATTTTCACATGAACAGCGATTTCATCACCAGGCCAAAAATCAGGTATTTCTTTATTTTGTTTCATTTTTTCTTCAATTTCTTCAACTTTTTTAAATGTCATTTTTTCCTCCTTCTTTCAAATATTTTTCATATAAATCAGGTCTTTTTTCTTTTGTTTTTTCAATTGCTTTTTCTCTTCTCCATTTTTCAATTTCTTTATGGTTTCCTGAAATTAAAACTTCAGGAACTTTCATTCCCCTGAAATTTCTTGGTCTTGTATATGAAGGCCAGTCAAAAATATAATTATAAAAACTATCATAAATTACGGCAGAATCTGATAAAACTCCTGGTAAAAGACGGACAATACTATCTACTATAACCATAGCAGGAAGTTCTCCACCTGTTAAAATATAATCACCTATAGAAATTTCATAATCACAAATTTTTGTTACCCTTTCGTCAACTCCTTCATAATGCCCACAGATAATTATAAGACCTTTTTCTTTACTCAATTTTTTCACAAGTTCGTGATTTAAAAGAGTTCCTGTAGGACTTGTTAATATCACTTTTCCTTCTTTATTTTCTTGTTTAATTCTTTCAACAGCATCATATATTGGTTGGCATTTTAGAACCATGCCTTTTCCCCCTCCATAAACTTTATCATCCACTTTTTTATGTTTATCCTTTGAAAAATCCCTTAGGTTCCAAATCTTAATCTCAACAATCTTTTTTTCTTTTGCTCTTTTAATAATACTTACATCCAATGGTGTAAATATTTCAGGAAAGATAGTAATTATATCAATTCTCATGAAATTAAATAATTCCTTTTTTCTTCAAGAAAGATGCTACTGTTTCACTTGGTTTTGCTCCAACACTTAACCAATATTTAACTCTATCCTCTTTAACTTCAAAAATAGCAGGGTCAGGTAATGGGTCATAATATCCAAGGACTTCAAGAACATCTCCCCTTCCATCTTTTTCGTCACTTACAGCAACTACTCTATAAAAAGGTCTATTTCTTTTTCCTTTTCTTACAAGTCTTATTTTTGTTGCCACATTATCCTCCTATTTTAATTTCTTTACCTTTTTCTATACTTTCATGAACAGCAACTGCAATTTTTGTTACTTCAAGGCCATCTTCTCCAAATGCAGATATTTCTCCTTTTAAATCATCAACTTTGTAACCTTCCTTAATATGTTTTATATTATAAACAAAATCTGCAATACTTTCAATGCCATAACCAGAATATACTATTTTTCCTCTTTTCTTTATTTCATTTATAAATATTGGATTGTAACTCATAATCCCAAAATCTTCATAAAATACTCTTGTTCCTCTATCTTGACTATCACATTCAATAATTCCCTTTTCTCCAACAAGTTTAAATCCTTGATTAACAATACTTTCAAAATTTTCAGGAAGAATCCAAGAAAATTCAAATGTTAAAATTGTTCCATTTTCAAATTCTAAAATTCCACAGACAGCATCAAATGTATCAATTCCAATTAATTTTAATTTATTCTTTATACCTTTAGCAAATACACTCTTACCATTACTTTTAAGAAACCATCTTATTAAGTCAAAAAAGTGGACACCAAGAAACCAGATGGGAGAACTTTTACTTGCCCAATTTGGGAACCAATTTCTTGGAACAATAATTTTATCTTCCATATGAACAGAACCATATTCAATTTTACCAATTTTGCCTTCTTCAATATCTTTTTTTATAGCAATATGAAAAGGGTCAAATCTTTTATGGAAATCAACTTGAAGTAATACATTATTTTTTCTACAAGTTTCTATCATTTCAATACATCCGTCTATACTAATATCAAGAGGTTTTTCCACAAATACATGTATTTTTTTATTTGCTGCATAAATAACAGGTTCTTTATGGAATGGGTCAGGAGTGGCAACAGCAATACCATCAAATTCTTCATTTTCAATCATTTCCTTATAATCTGTATATCCTTTCAAATTATATTTTTTTGTTTTAGATCGGAAGAGCGGTTC
>CAZCUO010000154.1:0-2777 GCA_964502135.1 uncultured bacterium | reverse complement strand
TATTGAATAAAGATGAAGTATCTCCTTTTCACACTCCATGGCTATTTAGAATTATTTAAAAAAAGAGGTCCAAAAACATTATTTGATTATGTAAAAAAAGAACATTTTGAAGAATTTATAGAGAACGGAGAGTGGGGTTTTATCTTACTTGATGAGACAATTGAAAAAAGTTATTTTAAATTTTTATTTTCAGAGGAGGATTTTCCTGGAGAAGGATTTTTAAGAGCATTAAAATATGATATTCCAGTAAAAGAAAATGAGAGTTTTTTTCTCTGTAAATTTGTTTCATGGATAGATGAAGTAATTATTGAAACAGAAGTTAATTTAAATTTTAATGAAAAGAAAATTCTTCTTGAAGAAATAAAAAAAGAATTAAAGAATATAGAGATATTTTTGTTTGAAGATGAAATAATTTTAAAAATTTTTGAAAATTTACCTCTATTTTCTAATGAATTTCCAAACAAAATTAAAGGAAAAAATTTAGAAAAAATTCTATTTAATGAGAAAGAAATGAAAAAAATTGATGATTTTATGTTAAATTCTTCAAATATATTAAATTCCCACCCTGTCAATATAGTTAGATATGATTTAAATGAACCTGTTGCAAATTTTTTATATCTTTATGGAATGGGAAAATATAAAAATAAAATATTACTCTCTGAAAAATTGGGAAAAGAGATTTTTTATTACTCAGATACAAATAAATTAATTGGTTTATATAAATTTTTTGGGTTTGAAAATTTGGAAGAAATTCATAGATTAAAAGAAGATTGTTTTTATTGGTTTGATTTTTCACTTGAGCCTAAAGTGTCTCCTTCAATTTGGGTTAAAAAATTTGAAAATTTCGTTTCAAATATTTTAAAAGAGATAAATTTTTCTAAAGATAAAAAATTTCTTTTCATTTTTGACCCATTTTTTAATCCTGATTATAAATATGAAAAAGAATATTCTCTTTTCCTTGCAGTAAATTTTGATATGAAGTTAAAGAAAAAATATAAAAATCCACATTTTCTTTTTAAGGAATTTATTGAAAAATGAAAAATGTTTTTATAGCAATTGGTAGCAATAAAGGGGATAGGAAGAGGAATATAATTAAAAGTTTAAAAGAAATAAAAAAGATAGCAGAAATTAAAAAAATATCTTCTTTTTATGTAAATGAACCTGTGAATGCAGATGGAGGTTATTTTTTAAATGGAGTAATTGAAATAAGAACTAAATTAAATCCATTCCAGTTGTTAAAAAAACTAAAAGAAATTGAAAAGAAAATCGGAAGAAAATTTCCTCATAAAAGAGGTGATGAAAGAGAGATAGATTTGGATATAATATTTTATGGTAAAGAAATATTAAAAACAAAGAAACTTGAAATACCCCATAAGGAATTTAAAAATAGAGAATTTGTTTTAAAAGGCCTTTTAGAAATTGCACAAGATTTTATAGCACCAGAAATTAATAAAAGTGTTAAAGAAATTTACAAGGAGTTAAAAAATGAAAATGTTGAAAAAGATAGATGAAGTAAGGAATGAAATTAATAGGATAAAAAAGGAAAATAAAATAATTGGTTTTGTTCCAACAATGGGATATTTACATAAAGGCCATATTTCATTAATAAAAAAGGCAAAAGAAGAATGTGATTATGTAGTTGTAAGTATATTTGTTAATCCAACTCAATTCTGTCCAGGTGAAGATTTTGATAGATATCCAAGAGATATAAAAAGGGATATAAAAGTTTTAGAAAATGAAAAAGTTGATTTACTTTTTAATCCGGATATTGATGAAATGTATAAAAAAGACCATAAAACATGGGTTATAGTTGATGAGATTTCAGATATTTATGAAGGAAAATTTAGGCCAGGCCACTTTAAAGGAGTTTGTACAGTTGTTATTAAGTTATTCAATATAATTCAACCAGATAAAGCATACTTTGGGTGGAAAGATTTTCAACAATTAATAATTATTAAAAAAATGGTGGATGATTTAAATATTCCAGTTGAAATTATTGGTTGTCCAACAATAAGAGAGGATGATGGACTTGCAGCAAGTTCAAGAAATGTTTATTTGAATGAAGAAGAGAGAAAAAAAGCATTATGTTTGTATAAGGCATTAAAAAAAATTGAAGAGATGATAAAGAAAGAAAAAATTTATGACTGTGAAGTTCTTATAAAAGAGGGGAAGAAAATAATTGAAAAAGAAGAAGGAGTAGAAATTCAATATCTTGATATAGTTAATATGGATAATATGAAAAAAATAAAAAAAATTGAAGGTAGGGTTGCAATTATAGGTGCAATAAAAATTGGAAATGTAAGGTTAATTGACAATTTAATTGTTTCAGTTTAAAAATTATGCTAAAATAAATTATTTAAAAGAGGGTTAGAAAATGAGAATAATGGTAAGATGTAAAATAAAAGGTGGAAAGGTAATAGAAAAAAAATTATATTATGAAGGAAGTATTACAATTGATAAAACTATTTTAAAAGAAGCAGAAATTTTACCTGGGGAGATGGTTTATGTCTTAAATTTGAATAATGGAGCAAGAGTTTTTACATATGTTATTGAAGGCGAAGAAAATTCTGGAATAATATGCCTAAATGGACCAGCAGCAAGATTTTTTGAGATAGGAGACGAAATTATTATTCTTGGTATATCAATCGTTAATGAAAATGAATTGAAAGATTTTAAGATGAAAATAATAACTCTCGGTGAGAAAAATAAAATTCAAAAATAATCTCTTTTTTAAAGTTTTTATTTGTATAATTTCTTCAATTTTATTATTTTTTTCT
>CAZCUO010000153.1:0-7172 GCA_964502135.1 uncultured bacterium | reverse complement strand
TTTAAGATTTGAACATAAATAAGGGATTTCTATTGAGTGAGTTGTTTTATAACCACTATCTCTTATAAAAGCACAATAAATTGAATTTATCAAAGATGGAGAAGTTGAATAATATACTCTTGAATCTGTTGGTTGGTCTGTTTTCCATTCTATTTTTATTTTTGATGAAGTAGAATAAACTTTTAAATCGTAAATCTCAAGGCAAAAACTTTTTTGAATTAAAAATATAAATAATAATCCCAATTTTTTCACCATTTTATTCCTCCTTAAAATTGAAAATTATTTATAATGTGGATGATATATTATTGCTTTACCATTTGGATTTTGATAAAGTTTAAGATTTACCCAATCACTTACCTGAACCCATGTATAATCACCTGCCTTAACAATATCAAAATGTCCATCACAAAATACTGTATACCAGAAAGTATTTGGGTCTAGTGCCTTTCCAGAAGCACCATGAACTGCAAGATTAGGATGTGTATACCAATACCATGGGCTCATATATCCTTTATTTTCAATATATCCACCTACTCCATAATAACTAATTGACTGCCAAAATAATCTTGGCCACCAAGATTCTGTTAACAAAACTATTTTATCAAGATTTTTATATGCACCAACTTTATATCCTTTGCTACCATTACATATAAAACCAGGCATTGCGTATGTTCTATATATTGGTTGTAATCTGTATTTTCTTAAAACAGTCACACATCCAAATGTTGCCTTTGTTTTTACATAATTAGGATATAATAAATGCATCCAATATGACTCAACACTTGGTCTATTTTTTATTTCGTCATAATTTAAAGGCAAACAACCATCATAATCTTCCATATACATTATTAAAGAGAGACCCAGTTGTTTTAAATTATTTACACATAATGCTGCTCTCGCTCTTTCTCTTGCCTTACTTAAAGCAGGAAGAAGCATAGCAGCCAAAATACTAATTATCGCTACTACTACAAGAAGTTCTATCAATGTAAAACCAGTCCTTTTCATATTCTCACCTCCTTTCATTTATTTTTCTGTAAACAATTTTATCTTCTGCCATATACCACCATAATTACAACTATCATAAACTTTTATTACTATCTTATTTTTACCTTCTTTTAATTTTCCAGTTATATCTATCTTAAATGGTATATCCCAACCATATTCTCCTATATCATGTTTTCCTACAAAATTACCATTTATATAAATATAACAACTTTCATCAACTGCTCCAAATACAAGATATAATCTCTTATTTAAAATCTCTTTACTAACTTCAAATTCTCCTCTATACCATGCATATCCATCATAATTAATACCAAAATCTTCCCACCATTGTCCAATTTTTATATCTCTCCAATCTTTATCATCTAAATTCTCTTTATAATACCCTTCCTTTTCTCCTTTATTTTCAGGGTCCTGTTTAAATTTCCATCCACTTAATGGTAAATCCATAACAAATTTATATCTCTCATAAAATTCTTTAAAAACATTCTCTTCTTTATATCTTGGATTCCTCTCAATATATTCTGTTGTCTTTAAAAGAGTTGTGGATGTTTTTTCACTTTTATATTCTTTTTTTCTTTCTGTTTTTACAGGAACCCAGTTTTTATTTTTTACATTTTTAAAAGCATTTAAATATTTTTCTGGTATATTGGGATTGTTGAAAAATCTTGCATGATGTGAATAAATCCAAACATATTCATCTGTATATTTTAAAGCATATCCAAGTGCATTCTCAAATTCTTCAGGTGTAAAATAATTATTCTCAAAATCATTTGTATCCCACTTACCTCCATAATCAAGCCATAATCCATATCCCATCTTTACCTGTTTTTTAAATTTCTCCGGATATTTTGTAATTTTTATACCTTCTTCTAAAACTCTTTTCTTTGCTTCTTTAAAACTTATCTCATTTTTATATCCATAGGATGGTTCATATCCATTTATAAAAATTGTCCTTTTATCTGAAGAAGAAAGCATTCCTTCAAGGAAAGAAAGCAAAAGTCCATAAGGTGCTTTACTTAAATCCTTATATTTTTTCATACTATCTAAAATTATCTCCCAGGAATAATAAAAGTAAATTTTTATGTCAGGAAATATCTTATTTATCCTTTTTATCATATCAGAACCTCTTTCAAATGCTTTCTTCTCATATTCTTCAAATGGTGCATCAAAAAATTTCTCTTTATGATATGGATAAAAGAAAAGATTATAATTATATGCTTCCCAGTCAATTATTAAACCAACCGCCTTTACGTCTTTTGCTATCTTTGTCATAACCTCTACATTGTTTAAAAATATATCCCATCTTGTATCATCAAACCATGTTAAACCAGAAGAAAAACCACAATTTGGCTGAATTGTTAAAAATATATCTTTTAAATTCTTAAATTTTACATCCTTCATATCTTCTACCGCCTCTTTAAATTGTTCAAAACTAAATCTTATATTTCTACCTAAATTCCATCCTAAATCATTCCCTGTATGCATAGGTCCTTTCCTGTCAATTTTTATCCTTAATGAAAAACCATCAATAGGAACTTTGTCCATTTCTCTCCAATTTTCTTTAACAAAATCTGTTGTAGGACTATCCCACCCTGAATATATAATCTTTTTATCGGAAGAAAAAGAAACTAAACTAAATAAAATCATAATTAAAAATATCTTTTTCATTTCTGCCTCCTTTTTTATTTTTACCACCCATGAACCCATCCAAGTGTTGGGTCATAACATATATAATCACTGGAATTAAAATTTGCCCATCTAACTGAACCATCCCCTCTTAATTGATTCTGACCAAGTGGCTTATTATTCCGAGAAAGTTTCCCATGATTATGGTATCTAATGTTTGTGGTATAAGTTTCATCAACAAAAATTATTCTATCAGGTATAAAATCTTTTGACTTTAATTGAAATAAATATTTCAAATCAGTTCTATCCGGTTTTCCAGTATAACCATAAAATACAACTCTATAAGACCATTGGTCACTATATGGAAGATAGTCAGTTCTTTTAGGCCATCTTAAGGTTGGTGAAGGGCAATAAAAAACATTATAATTTCTATCATTTATATAAGAAGGAACAAGGGTATCTGCAAAATATTGTTTAACTCCATTTATATAAGTTCCACCAGGCCATTTTACCTGCCAAGTAGAAAGATAATCTAAATACCATAAATTCCCATAATCTTCATAATCCATTAACATACCTAATCTAATCTGTTTTAAATTATTCATACAAGTTATTCTCCTTGCATTTTCTCTTGCTCTACTTAAGGCAGGTAAAAGCATAGATGCCAAAATTGCAATTATGGCTATCACTACAAGAAGTTCTATAAGTGTAAATCCCTTTTTCCTCATATTCTTACCCCTTATTTTATTTTCCTCAATACAAGTACAGGGTCAGCATCAATATTTACAACAATTTCTTTGCCTTCCCGGGATTTCTGAATAATTCCTACTTTCCATTTTAAATGTCCAAATTTACCTTTTAAAGTTGTTGTATTATCTTTATTTTGAATACATTTAAATTCTATTTTATCCTTGTAAGGTTGATTGGGTGAAATTTCCAAATGATGTCTTCCTGGTATTTTAATTTCAAATTCATCCTGTTTTAAAACTGCCATATAGCCCTTGTTATTAAATGGTGTAAATCCATCATAAATAATTTTCCCTTTTTCAAGTAAAAATGTATCTTTTTCAATATCTGCTTTTAAGATACAACCATTATCATACTTAATAGTAAACTTTGATCCATTTTTATTTATATCAATGACTTTAGCATCTGCAATTTGTGCCCAAAAAATATTCTGATTAAAATAATATCTTGCAAACCTTGTCCATGCTGCTTTAGGACCTTGAGGAAGCCAATCCCAATATCCTACATCATAAACTAAACCAACTGCCCATTTTGGATTTGGAGACCTAAACTCATACCACCCGGCACCATAATAACTTGCACCTCCAAAAACAACAGGTAACATTGGAATAAATAGAATACCATCTTTTTCTTCCCATAATCTATCTTCAATAATCTTTTTGGGAACTACAGCATATGCACCATAATCAACAACATCCTGAAGTCCTTCAACAATTCCTTCACCTGCTATTAATATCCCATTTTCATTAAAAAATAAAGCCAATTTCCTTTTTGCTTCTGTCTCTATTTCAGGTGTTGCTGGAAAATCTGGATTATATCCTTCTCTTGCATAGGCAGAAAAAGTGTCAAGCATAACAACATCTTGAGGTTTTAAAAAGCATACATCTATAATTTTTTTATAGTGTTCAAACATTTTACCAGTTGTTATCGCTCTAACATTATCTTTATAATATTTCTGGACATCATATGTTTTATAATATTTATAAGGGTTATTGTCAGGGTCTCTTTTTATAAATTCATCAGGCCAATTATTTTCTTCAGTAAATGTAATATAGTCATGCCCATAATAAATACCTGTATAATGACCTGCTTTTTTCAAAGAATTTTTAAACCATAAAAGTTCATCACTTGTTCCAAATTTTTCATCAAGTTGGACTATATAGGGATGAGATTCAGAATCAATTTCAACCGCAGGTTTCATTATGCCTTTACACCACCATATTCCACTTGCATAATCAATATTTACAAGGTCATCAAGAGCTTCTTTATAATTTTTCACCTCTTTCACTTGATAATAAACTCTAAAAGAATCCCTAATTATTGGATTTTTATTCATATTTGGTTTTATATATCTTTCACGATAGCCAATCCCTGCGTCAACCCAATCAACTTCTTTATCCTTATTAATGTCTCCTATAGTTTCTAATCTTATAGCAAGTTTACTATGGCATAGTTTAGTTTCAAATATTTTTGTTTGTGAAGGTCTAAATAATAATCCTCCACTTAATGAAAATATTGTTTTTTCATCTTCAGGTATTACATCCCAGCCAAGAAAATAACTGAATGTAAGGGGTTTTAAATATACTATTCTATCTTTTTCCTTCCATGCAACAAATCCTGCTGTTGTAGACCCACCAATAAGATTATCGGAATTTGAAATCCAATTTTTACTAACTCGTTTTAAAGTATATGGAAATACTATCCATCCAGAACCATCAACAATATAATCATCCTTACTTTTTTTATTAACTTCTCTCTTTAAAAATGTCCCCTCTATTGAAACCAATTTCCAGTTTCCTTCACTTATAACTTCTGCAACAATATTAAGTTGATAATCTGTTGGTATATAAGTAATTTTTACTATCAAACCATTTGCAGAATATATCACACTTTTTTCTCTTCCATATTTTTCAACATTAATTTTCCATCTTTTATCTTCTGATTTAATTTTTAATCTACCTTCTTTATTATCTAAAACTGTAAATAATGGAAAATTAGACCCAGTTATATATTCATTATTAGACAGAATTATTTTTTTTAAACAGTATGTCTCTTCATCTAATTGAAAATCTACTTTACCAGGAATACCTTTAATTTTTCTGTCAGCCATCAAAGGAGAGACCGGAACTAATGTTTTTGAATAAAGAGGAAAAAAAAATAATAAACCTATAATAAAAATAATCTTTTTCATTTTTTTTTAATTAATTATTCAAAAAATGCACTCCAGACACCATACTTATCATGAAATACTGACCAGTGAATCAATTTTGCACTTCCATCACAAAAAAGGACATTATATCCGGTTATATGTGTCTGGTCACCACTTAACCTCTCTCCCCTATAATCATAACCCCCATTACATGCAGGTGTCATGACTCTTATTCCTCCAAGAGCAGTTCCATCAGAAACAGGAAAAGATACCATATAATAGGTATTATATAATTTAGTTTCTGCTAATAATATTTGATTTGATGTTCTTTTAATTTTGCTTTCTCTTATATTTTTATCCCAGTTTCCTCCAAATAAGGTCATCCCATAATCACTTAAATATGTCCTTCCACAACCCCATCCACCTCCTGGGTCATAATTATAATTTACATCTTGCAATCTTGGACATTTTAAAATTTTCATATCTTTTAAATATCCTCTATCAATGAATCTATTATACCAGAATGCATCTGGATTGGCACTACTAAGGAAAGCAACTGATTCTATAAATCTTGGGTAATATCCATCATAATCATTAATATACATAGAAAATGCAATTCCAAGTTGTTTTAAATTATTCATACATGATGCCTGAAATGCTCTTTGTCTTGCTTGAGCAAGAGCAGGTAAAAGCATGGCAGCCAAAATAGCAATTATGGCTACCACTACAAGAAGTTCTATCAATGTAAATCCTTTTTTCCTCATATTCTCACCTCCTTTCTTTTTATACATTTTATACATATTATTTATTTTTATCCAGTCTTTTTATTTTACTTTTTTTAAAAAATGAGAGATAAAAAATAAGGGAAGACAGAATTTTATCTGGCTTCCCTTTAAAAAATCAATTACCAAGCCATGCCTCATTATACCATTTTCCATATGTTGGATTATTTGATACAACTGGTAATGCTTTATCTGCAATATATTCTACATGCCCATCACAGAATGCCCAGTTATTTCCACCTTTTGAATATTGAGGCCAAAATACTCTTTGATGAGGAGCATTATGTGAGCCAAATGTTGCATATCTTACTCCAGGGTCGCTCTGTGGTCCAGCATATGCACCTGAACAATATCTATCAGTTATATCTTCTCTATATCCTTCAACAATCATTATTGTTCTACTTGGATATTTCAAAAGTGAGTGTTTCCATTTCCGTCTAAATCCCCAGGTATTCAAATATGCATTCATTGCATAATCTCTTGGGCCAACATATTTATCATTTAACCATTCATTAGGAACACCTGTTTTTTCTCTATAACTTGGGCATTTAAATACCTGAATTCCTTTTACATATCCATCTCTCCATAATCTATGAGACCAAGTTGGATAAAAAGCTTCAAGTCCTGCTTCAGGTCCTGGAGGTCCACCCCAACCTGCTCTTGTTAAACAATTGTCCGGAAAAAAATCATCATTATCCTGAACATACATTAATATAGCAAGAGAAAGTTGTTTTAAATTATTCATACAAGTCGCTTGTCTTGCCCTTTCTCTTGCTCTACTTAAGGCAGGAAGCAGCATGGCAGCCAAAATAGCAATTATGGCTACTACTACAAGAAGTTCTATAAGTGTAAATCCCTTTTTC
>CAZCUO010000152.1:0-9221 GCA_964502135.1 uncultured bacterium | reverse complement strand
TCTTGTTAACCTCTCTTCCGATGCCTGTTGAGCAATAGTTAATTTCTCTACCGCTTCTTCTAATCTTGTTAATCTCTCTTCCGATGCCTGTTGAGCAATAGTTAATTTCTCTACCGCTTCTTCTAATCTTGTCAATCTCTCTTCCGATGCCTGTTGAGCAATAGTTAATTTTTCTATTGCAATGACAAGTTGATTGACAGTATTTTTTAAACTTTCAAATTCTTCTCTTTTTATAATATACTCTTCTTTTAAAAAATCATGAAATTCAATAATTGCATCTTTTAATTCATTAGGGAATTTATCCAATACTTCTTTTAATCCTGGCATTTTTACTCCCTTTGTTTTATTATTTTACCTTAAATTTTTTATTTGTAAAAGTTGCAAAATATCATAATAAGAAGGCTGGCCAGATGCAGTTTTTTCATTTAAGGAAACATAAGAAATATAGGAGCCAAAAGATAAAGGAATCAACCTTTCAATAAAACCACAAGACATAGGAGTGATTATAAGTTTTATTTTTTTTGAATATTCATATGTCAATTTTATAAGTGTAAATAAGTGTTTTTGTGAATTTATTTTTGTTGCAATTTTAACAAAATCAGCAGATTTATTTTTTCCTTTTTTAACAATTTTTTTTAGAATTTTATAATCAGGTGTTTTTTTGAAGTTATGATATGAGGCAATAATTTTTTTCTTTTTAATTTTAACTATCTCATTTACATTTTCAAAAATTTTGCTTTTTATTTCAACATCAATTATATCAACATAATCAGAAATTTCTCTATAAATTTCAAGTCGCTTTTTATCTGGTATATAAAAGGGCCTTTCTCCTGCTTCTTTATACCATCTTACTGTTCCTATTATTTCATTTTCTCCAATCCTTCTTATTTTCTTTATCCATTCAATTATATCCTTCTTTTCAAAATTCTTTAAAAATTCATCTATTCTCAATTCAACATATTTAACATTTCTTAAAACATCTATTAACTCATCCTCATTTTCATTACCAACAAGAACAACCGCAATTTTCTCTTTCATATTTTTCTATTTTTTCCCTCTCCACTTAGCGGAAGAGGGTTAGGGTGAGGGGATAAAATTTCTTCTCTTATCTTTTCTAAAACTCCCTCTACATTGAACAAAACATCATTATCCCAGAACCTTATCACCTTAAATCCAAGTTCTTT
Source organism: uncultured bacterium (assembly GCA_964502135.1). Taxonomy (GTDB): domain Bacteria; phylum Ratteibacteria; class UBA8468; order B48-G9; family JAFGKM01; genus JAMWDI01. Next base: position 8,037 of record CAZCUO010000152.1, on the reverse strand, counting down.
TAATCTCTTATCTCGCTCGGTATCTCTACTTTTATAAATATTGTGTTGTCCTCCATCAATTTCTATTATTATCTTTTTTTCAAAATTAACAAAATCTACTATATAATCTCCTATAACTTGTTGCCTCCTGAATTTATATCCTTCTAATTGTCTATTCCTTATATATTTCCATAAACATCTTTCTGCATCTGTCATATTTCTTCTTAATTTTTTTGAAAAACTCAAAAGTTTTCTATCCCCTCTCATATTTAATATTATAATTCAAAAATTTTTCTTTTCACCCTAACCTTTATCCTCTCCCATCAAGGGAGAGGAAATTAGCAAAAAGATTGGTCAAGGAAAAAATAAATAAAATTTCATATTTCAAATCCTATGTCTAGTTTTGATTTAGCAAGTGTATAACTATTATGGAAAATTGTATTTACATCCTCAACTTTTACACCTGCTGAAATAATTATTTTTTTTGCAAATTCATTAGTTATTAAATCTTCTGGAGAATGAGTATCTGTATTTAAAATTAAAGGGAAACCATATTGATACCAAAGACGGACAATATGACCATTTGATAAAGAATGACCTTTTCTTGCAGATATTTCAATATAAATATTTTTCTCAGATGCAATCTTTGCTTCATCCTCACTTAAAATTCCTGGATGAGCAAGAATATCAATATCACTTTCAAGCGCCTTTCTATTTGTTCCTTTAAAGACCGGTTCAACAATTGTTTCTCCATGAACTACTATTATTTTTGCTCCGAGATTTTTTGCTATCTTTGCAATAATAGGTATATCTATTGGATTTACATGTGTAATTTCTACTCCTGGAATTGCCTTAATTCTGAAATTCATATTTATTTTTTCACAAACTCTTATAAGTGCAGGCACTATATCATCAACATTAGAAAAATCAACATGGTCTGTAAATGCAATAACCTTATATCCAATTTCATCAGCCCTTCTTGCAAGTTCACTTGGAAGTAATTGGCCATCACTTAAAATTGTATGTGTATGAAGGTCTATCATTATTTCTCCTTTTTAGGTGGTCTTACTTCTTTAACAATAACATCTACATTTGAAACTATAAGACCTGACATTTTCTCAACTTCTTCTTTTATTTTTTTCTGAACCTCATATGTAATTTCTGGAATATTTACTCCATACTCAACACTAATCGCAAGTTCAAAACTTACCTCTCCTTCACCAAGTATAACTTTTATTCCAATATCAGGTTTTTTCCTTATAAATTTTGCAATACCACCAACTAAACTTGTAACAACTTTATTTACTCCCGGAACTGAAGTTGCTGCAATCCCTGCTATTGAAGCAAGAACATCATTATCTATTTTAACCTTCCCAAGTTCTTTTTTCCCCTCTATCATACAAATTCCTTTTTCAAAATTTCTTCTGAAACAATTTTATCAACAAATCCAACATAATATCTGCCAGACAAAAATAATGGATTTGAAAATATCTTTTTATATAATGGAATTGTTGTTTTAATACCATCTATTACAATTTCATCAAGTGCCCTTTTCATTCTATTTATTGCCTCTTCTCTTGTCCTACCATATGATATCAGTTTCATAATTAAACTATCATAATATGGTGGAACAAAATAACCTTCATAAATATGTGTATCTATTCTTATTCCAGGACCAGATGGCAAAATCAGTTTTTTTATTCTTCCTGGAGATGGCAAGAAATTATTTTCTGGGTCTTCTGCATTAATTCTACATTCAATTGAGTGATAATTTATTTTTATATCTTTTTGTTTAAAATCAAGTTTTAAATTTTGAGCAATTTTTATCTGACTTTTTACAAGGTCTATCCCTGTTACACATTCAGTAATAGGATGTTCAACTTGAATTCTTGTATTCATTTCAATGAAATATGGGTTTTTATTACTATCAACAAGAAATTCAATTGTTCCCGCATTTCTATATTTAATAATTTTTGCAAGTTTTTTTGCATACTTCTGTAACTTTTTTCTTAAATTTTTATCAACAAAAGGTGATGGACTTTCTTCAATGAGTTTTTGATGTCTTCTTTGAATTGAACAATCTCTTTCAGGAAAAACATATATATTTCCAAAATTATCACACAAAATTTGGATTTCTATATGTCTTGGCCTTTCTATAAATTTTTCTATGTATAAAGAACCTTCTCCAAATGAAACTTTTGCTTCTTGTTGGCATGTATTCCATGCTTTCTCAAATTCTTCTATTGTATAAACTTTCCTCATTCCTCTACCACCTCCACCCAAAGATGCTTTTATCATTATTGGAAAGCCAATTTTTTTAGCATGATAAAGTGCTTGTTTAAAATTACTCTCCTCATATCCAGGTATAACAGGAACTTTTGCTTTTTTTGCAATTTTTTTTGCAAGGGATTTGTCTCCCATTAATCTTATATTTTCTGAAGTTGGTCCTATAAAAATAATTCTTGAAGCATTACATATTTCAACAAATTGTATATTCTCAGAAAGAAAACCATATCCAGGATGGACTGCATCAGCACCTACTATTTCTATTGCACTTATAATTGATGGAATATTTAAATAACTCTCTTTTGGATTTGCTGGCCCTATACATATTCTTTCATCAGCAAGAAAAACTGGAAGAGAAAATTTATCTGCTTCTGAATATCCAATAACAACAGGAATACCAAGTTCTTTACATGCTCTTATAATTCTTAATGCAATTTCACCTCTATTTGGAACAAAAATTTTTCTTGTCATTTAATTTGAAAGTTCCTTACTTCTTTTTTCTGCTCTATTTATAACTTCTCTTAAAATATCTCCAAATTTTTTTTCTTCAAATACACTTAATCCAGCAAGAGTTGTTCCACCAGGAGAACATACCATCTCTTTTAATTTTTCTAACTTTTGTTTTGTCTCAAAAATCATTTTTCCTGTTCCATAAAATAAGTATCTTACAATCTTATCAGAAATATTTTCTTTTATCCCTTTTTCAATACATATTTTTCTAAATTCCTCTGCTATATAAAATAAAAATCCAGGCCCACTACCACTTATTGCTGTTATTGTATCAAATTTATCTTGGGGCATTTTAAAAAGAAAACCAATTGGAGAAAATATTTTTTTTATAACTTCCTCATATTTTTTCCCATTTTTGTTTGTGCAATAAGCAATTATACCCGTTTTAACTTTAACATTTAAATTTGGCATCATTCTAATTACAGGTTTATCCTTCCCAACAATATCTTCTATTTTTTCAATTTTAACTCCTGCCATAATAGAAACAAGAATTTTTTTAGGGGTAAGAGAATTTTTAATTTCTTCTAAAACATATTTAGAATCTTTTGGTTTTACCGCAAGAATAACAATATTAGAATTTTCAACTACATCTTTATTATCTTTTCCTTTATTCACTTTCAAATTTTTAAGTTTCTTTTTATCAATATCAAAAACAAAAATATCTTTTTCTTTTAAAATTCTTTTTTCAATTATTCCACTTAAAATAGATGAGCCCATATTGCCAAGGCCAATTATTCCTATTTTATATTTTTTTTGCATTAACCCGCTTCTTCTCCTTCTACATGTCCTACTCTAATATCAAGATTTTCTCTGTCCTCAATTCTTTCAATCATTCCATCCCTTATCCATATAACTCTGTCTGAAACATCAAGCATCTTTAAATCATGAGTTGCTGTAATTATACTTACTTGTTTTTCTTTATTCATCTGTCTTAAAAGATTGATTATTTCTTTACCTGTTTTTAAATCAAGGTTTCCTGTGGGCTCATCTGCAAGAATAATTGCAGGGTCATTTGCAAGTGCTCTTGCTATTGCTACTCTTTGCTGTTGTCCTCCTGAAAGTTCAAATGGTTTATGGTGAAGTCTGTCTCCAAGGCCAACTGTTTCAAGTAATAATTTTGCTTTTTCTCTTGCATCATCTGTGCTCATTCCAGCAAAAATCATTGGAAGCATAACATTTTCAAGAGCAGTCATAACTGGAATTAAATTAAATGTTTGAAATATATAACCTATCTTTCTACATCTAAGCCATGCAAGTTCATAAGCATCAAGTTGTGCAATATCAACCTCATCAATATATACTTTCCCTTCTGTTGGTTTATCAAGCCCTCCAATCATATTAAATAAAGTTGTTTTTCCACTTCCTGATGGTCCCATTATTGAAATATATTCACCTTTTTCTATTTCAAGGTCTATGCCTTTTAAAACAGGGAGGGGAATTTTCCCAAGCATATAAGTTTTCTTTAAATTTATTGTTCTTACTATTACTTCTCTTGGCATTTTCTCACCTCCTTTTTATACCTCCCTTCTAATTGCTTCAGCAGGTTCCATTCTCGCTGAAACAATTGCAGGGTAAAGTGCTCCTATTATTGCAAGGCCTGTTCCAAGTATAATTGAAAGACCAAAATATTTTAAAATTTGCAAAAGAGGGAAAATTGAAAGAATAATTTTTTTATACTGAATTAAATAAACAATTGTCATTATCAAAACTCCAATAATACTACCAACAATTGAACCACCTATTCCATGAATCATTGCTTCAAGTAAAAAGAGTTCCATAACAAATCTATCAAGTGCTCCAAGACATTTCATTGTTCCTATTTCCCTTGACCTTTCAGTAACAGCCATAAGCATTGAATTTATTATACCAACAGTGCATACAAGAAGCGAAAGTGTTAAAAGCCAGGTCTGTCTTGCTTTTAATTCTGAAATATTTTCAATAAGTAATGTTTTTATATTTTCGGGCCCTTTTTCTATTAAAGCATAAGTGAATGCATTAGAAGTCATAATAGACATAAAAAAAGCAATTCCAAGCAAAATTGACATAGTGACAATTATTGCTCTTCCAAACCTTATTTTAAAATTTCTCAAACTCATCTGTAAAGCATTCTTTAAAGGCAAACTAAGTTGTTTTTCAATCTTTTTTTCCATCTTGACCCCTTTTTAAAAATTATATCATTTAAGAAAACAAAAATAAAATTTTAAAAAATTAGCGAGATAAAAACCAGATTGACATTTTTGATTTTCCTCTGTTTGCCCATAAAAAATAAGGGATTGCTTTAAATTTTTTCTTTTCATAATTTATTTTTAAATCTTTATTTTTCTCATAAAGTGGTAATTCTTGCCAAGATGTTAAAATTTCTCCACTTAAAGTTATAATCCCATTAAAAATTTCTTCATAATTTTCTTTGAGTTTTTGCTCCAATAATATTGAATTGAAAAGATTTATATCTGGATTATCTATACTTTCAAGACAATAAACAAGCACTCCTCTTTTTATAGCAAGACAATTCCTTGAACTTTCAATATTTGGATTTGCTTTATAAAATTCCCCTTTAACATCAAAATTTAATTCTATATCTGTTTTTCCCATATCTACCTTAACTTTAAAATATTTCTCTTTTTCTGCCTTATAAACTTCCTTCCCTTTTTTAATTTCTGAATTCTCACTCCAATTAGGTATTCTTAAATATAAATTAAAATCTTCTTCTGCTTCAACAGAAATAAAAACTTTCCCTTTCCATGGATATTCTGTTTGTTGCTTTATTTTTACATTTTTTCCCGAAATCAACTCTAATTTTGCCACTGACTTATCATATAAATTAACATAAATTCCATCTTCACTTATTGAATAAAAATATCCAGGAAGAGAAGAAATAAATCTCTGAATATTTGGAGGACAACAGGTGCAATCATACCATTTTTTTCTTTCATAAGTTCCTGTTGAAGCAAGTGGATTTGTATAAAAATATTTTTTACCATCAAATGAAATAGAAGAAAGAAATGAATTGTAAAGAGTTGTTTCAAAAATATCAAAATACTGACTTTCTCCCTTAATTAAAAACATTCTATAAGCCCACATCATTAAAGCAATTGATGCACAACTTTCACAATATGCTCTTAAATTAGGTAGTTCATAAGGAAAGCCAATTGCCTCACCATCATATCTTGAACCAATTCCTCCTGTTATATAAATTTTTCTATTTTTAAGGTCATACCATAAATTTTCAAGAACTTTCAAATACCTTTTATCACCTACCTCAATATAATAATCAGTTGCTCCAGAACATAAATACATCATTCTTACAGCATGCCCAATTAATTCTTTAAATTTTAAAATTGGTATGTTAGGTAATCCCCAGTATTCTGGATTTTTTATTTCAAGGAAAAATTTTGCAAGTTTTAAATATTTTTTATCTTTTGTAGTTCTATAAAGTTCAATTAATGCCATTTCTACTTCTGGATGACCATCTACCTTTTCAATCTTTCCATAACCGAATTTTTTGTAAATATAATCAGCCCATTTAATTGCAATATTTAAAAGATTTTCTTTTCCTGTTGACCTAAAATGACTTATCCCTGCCTGAATTAAATGGCCTCCACAATAAAGTTCATGTGAGTATTTTAAATTTCCAAATTCTTTTTTTATAGAAGGAGATGTATTTAAATATCCTGATTTTTTCTGTGCTTTTCCAATAAGATTAATTAATTCATCAAGAAGTTTTAAATTTTTCCCATTCCAATAGTTTTGTAAATCCCAACTAACAGCCTCAATCCATTTATATAAATCAGAATCAGTAGCAATCCGAGTTGTTTTTTCACCTTTTTTAATTCCTGCAGTTATCTCAAAATTTTCAATTGTTTTATACTTAACAAAAAGTTTATAAAGTAATGGTATACTTATCTTTCTATTTCTCTCCATAACATACTTCCAGAAACCTTCAATTTTAACATCTTCTATATTACAAGGAATACACTTCACATTTTTCTTTTCAATTATCTCAATAATGCTCTTTTTCATCTTTTTCTCCTTTTAATAGAATTTTTCTAAAAAATTTTTTGTATTTTTGATAGGATTTTTATTCTTGTTCCATCTGGAATTGAAGAAAGTAAAATTGGACCAAGAGTAAAACCAAAATGTAAATCAGAACCCCAGCAAATTCTATTATAACTTATTTCATTTACCATTTTCTCATAGTTCCAAATTCAAGATAATTACAAGTACAGATATAAACATTCTCATAATTATTAACTATATCCCTTCCAGATGAAACTGAAATCCCCACATATATAATCAATAGAAGAATATTTTTTAAACATCTTTTTTTCAAGAAATTGGAGTATTCCCAGGAACGATTTAAAATTGGTATTCTATAATGATTTGCATATTCGCAAACAAATTCAGTTTTTTTATCTACATACTGACAATTCTGATATTTAGCAATCAATTTAATCCCTTTTATTTATACTTTCTACATCTTGTTATTTACTTTTCTATTTCTTTTTTGAATAATTGAGATTAACAAGGCAAAAACCAACAAATCTATCAGAATATTTTTTACAATCATTTATAAGTTTACCATTTTGATAAAAACCATTCACTTCCCATAAATACCCAAAAGCATAACAACTACTTTTTTTATATTTAATCTATTTATTCATACCAGTTTCCAAAATGTTCTGCACAATAAATTTCTTTTACATTGAATTCCATATCTTTATAATTATAATATTTGAAATCCTAAAATAGCAAATTTATTGATAGGCCAAGGACTGTCTTCGGATTAATTTTTTTCATAAACTATTTCAATTAAAATTTAAATTTTACATTTTCTATACCAGTAGATAAAATCATTTTTAGTAAGAAAGGAGTTAAAATGGAAAAGTTCTATTTAAATGGAATTTGGGAATTTAAAAATACAGAAAATGGGAAAAATCTAATAGGATATGTTCCAGGAGAAGTTCATATTGACTTATTGAAAAATGGAATTATAAAAGACCCATTTTTTGGAAGGAATATTGAGGAATTAAGAAAATATGAAGGTAAAAGGTGGGTTTATTGGAAAGAATTTTTTCTTGATAAAAATTCAATTGAAAGATATAAGAAAATTGAACTTGTTTTTGACCTCGGGAAAAATTATCAATCAACAATCTTCCTTGCCCACCTCTGAGGTGGGAAAATGGGTAGACCATTCTTCTAAATTATACTCCACATTAAACCCTTCTTTATTTCATTTTCCATATTTCTAATTTCTGATAACTT
>CAZCUO010000151.1:0-3783 GCA_964502135.1 uncultured bacterium | reverse complement strand
AAAAATTAACTTTAAAATAGTGTTGAAAAAAATTCCAAAAATAGGGTATAATATATATAAATAAAAGGACCCGTAGCTCAACGGCAGAGCAGCGGACTCATAATCCGTTGGTTGGTGGTTCGAATCCGCCCGGGTCCACTTCTTTGAGAGAACCAACAACCAACTAAAAGGGTACAGGGAAAAAGTATTTTTCCCTGTGCTTTTTGTAGTGGGGGTATCGTCGGGAAAGGGGAAACTCCTCTGTCCCGAGAGCGAAAGCGATGGTTGGTGGTTCGAATCCGCCCGGGTCCATTTTATACATTTTCAAGCATTCTCATATATTGATTTTTAATATTATTAAACTCATTCATATAGAAAGAAGGAATATTTTTTTCAGGGACAAATTTTAATTTTAAAAAATTTATAAATTTTCCATCTTTTTTCAACCTAAAATCAAGATGCGGACCTGTTGCAATTCCACTCATACCAACATATCCAATTACCTGTCCTTTTTTTACTTTTACACCATTTTTTATCCCTTTTTCTATTCTACTTAAGTGTCCATAATATGAAATGTAACCATTGGGATGTTTTATTTTTACACACTTTCCATATCCATTGTTCACCCAGCCAGCAAAAATGACAACACCATTTCCAATAGACGACACAGGAGTACCAATAGGTGCAGAGTAATCAATTCCAAGATGGGGCTTGTAAACTCTATGAATTGGATGGAATCTTGAATAAGAAAAGAATGATGTTATTTTTCTATATGTTAAAGGTGCCTTTAAAAATTCTGATTGTAGCCCTTTACCATTTTCATCAAAAAATCCATTAAAATTTTCTTTTTCAAACCAGAATGCATAAAATTTTTGGTTATCTGTTTCATATTTTCCAGCCAGTATTCTTATATCTTTCAAAATTTTTCCATTTTTATCAGTCCAACTTTCCCATATAATTGAAAATTTATCATTGACTTTGCATTCAGTTAGAAAATCAATTTTTGATTCAAATATTTCAGCAAATTGAATTACTATTTCAGGATTTATATTAATTGATGTCATACTTTCATAAAGAGAGTTTTTTATAACACCACTTTTTTGAAATATTTTTTTGTATTTTTCCACCTCCTCAATATAAGAAAAATATTTACCATTTTGCTTTTCAACAATGTAATAATTAAATGGCCTTTCAAAATATTTAAACTTTAAAAAATTCTTATTTTTGTCAAAATAAATCTGAAAAATGTCCCCAATTTTGCTCTTTCTTGGATCAAAAATATCCATCAATCTTTCTATAATATAATGGCTTTCAATTTCTTTAATTCCCTCTCTTTTTAGAATATTTCCAATTGTATCTCCTTCCTTAATTTTCCCTTCAACTATTTCTATTTGTTTTTCTTCTTTTTGGGAAAGTTTGAAGAATGGGAAAAAAACTAAAAAAATAAATAAAAGATACAAAAAAGTTTTTAATCTTTTACTCATTTCTTTTCTTTTTCAATAAAAAACTCTTTCTCTTTATTTATTTTATCATATTCACTGGAAGATATAGTAAATAAAATTTTTCTTTTTGGATGATAACAATAAATCTCTTTTTCTGTTTTTTTACCAAAATGTATTTCAATTCTTTTCTCACTATCAAATACAGAAATTTTTAATTCTGCTGGCAGAAGTGAATAGTTTTTAAGTTTATCTTCTGAATAATCAACAAAATCCTTTATTTCAATATATTTTAAATCTGAAAGAAAATCTTCTATTTTTTGTTTGGAGATTTTTTTTGTTTTATCTTTTTCCAGATACCATTTATCTTTCTCTTTTAAAAATTTCAATTCTTCTTCCTTTTTTGTTATTATAATCTCATTCACATCAGAAATATTAAAATCAAACAATTTTTTTTCTCTTAATTCATTTATATTTTCTGGTATATCTTCAATTATCCTATCTTCAACAAGAAATATATATGGTTTTAACGAATTTTTAGCATAATAAAAATTTTCCTTCTTTTTTCCTAAATATAGGTAATATTCTCCATCTTTAACTTTTATTTTAAAAGTTGCTGTTGGTTTTTCAAGTCCACATTCTCTTTCATTTTTGTTTTCTTCATATTCCTTGACTTTTTTATCAAATATATTCTCTAAAATTTCATCCATTTTATCTTTGCTTGCAAGGTCATAAATTTTATTTTTTATATACCACTCATTACCACTTCTTTTAAAGTAATAACTATAATTTCCTCTTTTTATTTCAATTTCTTCAACATCTGATTTAACTATATCAACTGGCAAAATTCTTTTATCTCTTAAATCAAATATTTCCTTTTTCAATATATCATCTAAATCCCATTTATAAATAAGTTTAATATTTCTATTGTCTGTTGTTGTATAAAGGTAACTCCCTGTAGGTGTTTCATCTCCAATGCAAAGTATATATTTTTCTCCATCTTCCTGTAATTTAATTATTTTTTCAGGTTGCATAAGCCCATATTGAGATAAATCATTCACATTCTCAATTTCTCTTTCAACTTCAAGAGACAAAATTTTATTCAGCAAACTTTCAATTTCACTTTTATCACATTCATAATTTTTATTCTTTATAACCCAGTTTTTCCCTAATTTTATAATTTCTATCTCCTTTGCTCCATTTTTCATATATATTTGGTTGACATTCTCTTTATTAATTAAAAATAATTTTTTTTCTTCCTCTTTTTTCTTTTCTTTTTTGGGAGCGGTTTTAATTTCATAAAAATAATATCCAGCAAAACAAATTAATATACCTAAAAGAAATAAAGTTTTTTTCAAGACCTTCATTTTAATAAAAAATTTTCCTTTTTAAAGTTATAAATGAGCCAATTCCTATTATTAAAACTGGGACAATTGTAACAGGTAAATAAAATATAAATTTGCCTGCTTTATGAGACAAAATAAGTGGTTGATTTTCCTCTTTTTGACTTCTTATTGAGATTAAAATATCCTCTTCACATAAATAATTGATTGTATTCAAAATAAAGTCCTTATTTCCAGAAAAGTTTATAAATTTATCTGTTACAAAATCTGAATCACCAAAAACAGCAATTCTTGCTTTTTTCCCTTCTTCAATCTCTTTTTCTACAACTGCTGCTATTGAGATTGGACCAGATTCATCATTTTCATCAAATTTAACATTTCCTTTATCAATTTCTTTCAAATTTTTTTCACTCCAAGAGGCATTACTTGTTTTTGCAAGTATATCTCCTTTCATTTTTTCAGGTAAATTTTCTTTTATTTTTATACTTCTTGCAGTTGAAAAAATACATGCCAAATTAAAGTCCTTTGTTATTTGATGATAAGGGTAATTCATTATAAGGGGGCTTAAAGCATCTCCAAGAAATCTTCTACTTGCAAGGTCAACAACTATATCATTTTCAATTTCAATTCCATAATAATTAAGCAAATTTTTAATATTTTGAAAACTACCTGGTTCTAAAAGTAAAAGTAATCTATTACCTTTTTCAACAAAATTTTTAATTTCTTCTATCTCTTTATCTATAAAATCAACCTCTGGACCACAAATTACAAGAAGGTTGCAATCTTCGGGTATTCCTTCTCTTAAAATCAATATTTCAGAAGTGATATAATTTTCTTCTTCTACATATTTTTTCAATAAACTTAAATTTTGATCAATTTTTTTCTCTCCATGTCCAGTTGTAAAATATATTTTTTTCTTCTCTGTCTTTGTCAATTTTAAAATAGCAGTTGTTATATCTTTCTCATTTGCAGAGTAAATTTTTTCATAATTTTCTCCACTTTTAATCAAAATTGTATCATAA
>CAZCUO010000150.1:0-25735 GCA_964502135.1 uncultured bacterium | reverse complement strand
CATTACAGAGACATTTTACTGATGAATATTTTGAGATACAGATAAAAGCAAGGGCAATGGATTATTCTGTTTTTATTGTAAGGTCAAGTTATGGAGCAAGTGAAGGAGAAATATGGAAGGTTCTGGTGGTTGTGGAAAGGTTGACATAAGGAAATTTATTCTTGAAGACAGAAGACCAGAGACATATAAGGAGATATTGAAACAAAAATTGGAGGGAAAATGATGAGTAATATTATTATAGTGGCGCATAGAGGGTTTTCAGGGATTTATCCAGAGAATACTTTGCTTGCTTTTCAAAAGGCAGTTGAGTTAGGAGTTGATTTTATTGAACTTGATATACATCAGACACTTGATAAAGAGATAGTTGTTTGCCATGATGAAAAAATTGATAGAACTACTGATGGGAAGGGATATATAAAAGAGATGAATTATGAAGAAATAAAAAAATATGATGCGGGTAAATGGAAAGGATATTCTGGAGAAAAAATTCCTCTTTTAAAGGATGTATTTGAAAAATTTAAAAATAAAGTGAAAATTCTTATTGAAATAAAAGAATGTGCTGTATATGAACTTGTTAAATTGATAAAAGAATACAAAATTGAAAAAAGTGTTATTGTTGGCTCATTTAATTTAGAATATATTAAAGAGGTAAGAAATCTTTTTCCTATAATCTCTACTGCTTTAATAAGTTATAAAGTTCCTACAAATATTGACCAACTTATAAAATATGGTATAAGGAAACTTGATATAGAATTTCACAATTTAAATAAAGAGATAGTTAAAGAATTGGTAAGTTATGGTTTTGTTATAAATACATGGACACCTAATACAGAAGAAGAATTGAAAAAAGTTATTGATTATGGAGTTCAATTTATAACAACAGATAGACCTGATATTTTGAAAAAACTTATTTAAAATGGAAAAAGATTTTGATGTTATTGTTATTGGTGCTGGAGTTATTGGACTTTCAATATCCTATGAACTATCAAAAAAATACTTTGTAGGTTTAATTGAAAAAAATAGAAAATATGGACTTGAAACAAGTTCAAGAAATAGCGAAGTAATACATTCTGGAATACATTATCCATCAAGTTCATTAAAAGCAAAATTATGTGTCCAAGGAAATGAAATGCTTTATGATTTTCTTGAAAGAAATAATTTATATTATAAAAAAACAGGAAAATTAACAATTGCAACTGATGAAAATGAAGAAAAAATACTTGAGAAGATATATAAGGTAGGTAAAGAAAATGGAGTTAGTGTTGAGATATGGGAAAAAGATAGAGTAAAAAAAGTTGTTCCTAAAATTGAATGTAAAATTGCATTATATACTCCTTCAACTGGTATTTTAAATGTTCATTATCTTATGGATTTTTTATATGAGAAATTTATTGAAAATGGGGGAATTTGTGGTTTTGATGAAAAGGTTATAAATATTGAAAAGAAAAATGGATTATTTTTAGTTGAGACAACAAAAGGTAAATACTATTCAGAAATTGTTATCAATTCAGCAGGACTTTATGCAGACCAAATATCAAAAATACTTGGATTTAATTATGAAATTTTTTGGGCAAAAGGTGATTATTTTATAATTTCAAAAAAATTTAATATCCCTTTATTAATATATCCAGTTCCAACAAATGAAGGTCTTGGAATACATTTAACACCTAGAGAAGATGGCTCATTGAGAGTAGGACCTGATGTTGAATATGTTAAAAAAGAAGAACCTGCTTATTCTCTTGATAATAAAGTTTCAAAATATAAAGTTGACGAAAGTAAAAGAAAAAATTTTTACGAAAGTGTAAAAAAATATTTATTTGAAGTTGAAATTGATGATTTTTCTCCTGAAAGTTATGGAATAAGGCCAAAACTACAAAAAAAGGGAGATAGTTTTAAGGATTTTGTTATTAAGAAAGAAATAGATGGTTTTATAAATCTTATTGGAATTGATTCTCCTGGTTTAACATGTTGTCTTTCAATTAGTAAATATGTTATGGAATTACTTTAAATCCTCAATTTTAATGTGGAATTTTTCACTTTTTATTTCATATATTTTATTGTAAGGAGATGGAGCATATTTTGAACTTATATAATATGCTTTAAGTGCATTTTCTTTTTCATCAAATGCTTCCCACATAATTCCTTCTTCAAAATATAATCTCCAATATTTTGGATTTTCTTTTTGCCCTTTCCTAAATGTTTTTAATGCATCTGTTAATCTTTCTTTATAAGGTAATCCATTTAAATACAAAATTTTTGCTTCTGACCATTGTAACCATGCCTTTAAAATATATGATTCTGTATTTTTTGGTTGAATGTATGAAATAAATGATAAATATTCAATTGCTCTATCATATCTACCTTTATGGAATGCTTCATCAACTTTAAGCCAGATATATGGGATTATTAAATGGAAAAAACAAAGGAAGAATAAAGGAAGTAATACAAAAATTAAACTTATAAAAATTATTCTCTTTCTCATAACACTTTGTGCGCTTGCCGGGATTTGAACCCGGATTCTCTGGCTCCGGAGGCCAGCGCTTTATCCATTTAAGCCACAAGCGCTTTTTATTCTTTCTATCTCCTTTTCATTAGGCATTATTTGCCCAACTTCAACCAGTTTCCATATTTCTTTATGTTCAATATTTATTTCTTATTTCAATCTCTTTTAATACAGAATTCTGTATTTCTGGATTTCCATAAATCTTTATATACTCCTTTCCTGCTTCAATTTTTACTCTTTTATTATCAAGAGAATATGAGCGTGGTTTTGCTTCAGGGGATGTCCAAACTCTATGACCTCCATATATATGCCATTTCCCCTCTTCTGTTTCTATCAAAAAATCAGGTAATATTCCAAAAACATTCTTCTTTTGGTATTTCTTTAAGGTAAATTTTAATATTCTTGGACCAATATCAATTGGTATACCTATAATAAAATCTCCCAATTCAAAGTTTTTAATTTCCATTAAATTTTCTCCTTTATTTTTTTTGCAACAGTTTCTGGATCAATTTCTTGCATTTTAAATAATTCATCTGGAGTTCCAGATGCTCCATAAAATTTTACCCCAAATCTTAAAAATTTTATATTATAATTATTTTCTGTTAAATAAAGAGATATTGTTGAGGCAAGTCCTGTATCAATGTGATGGTCTTCATATGTTATTAAAACTCCTGTATTTATAGCAATTTTTATTTTTTCTTCATCTATTGTGGTTGGACAACTATAATTTATAACTCCTATATTTATCCCTTCCTTTTTAAGTATCTGGTTTATAATTATTGCTCTATGAACCATACAACCATAAGTTAAAATATATCCGTCTTTACCTTCTCTAATTATATCTGCTTTTCCATACTCAAATTTGTAATTTTCGTCAAAAAATATATCTCCATTTTCTTTTAAAATAATAGGTAATTTACTTCTACCCATGCCAACAAACCAGTTTCCTTCTTTATCCACAATATATCTTATAACCCTATCTGTTTGATTTGGGTCTGCTGGTATAATAATTTTAAATCCATATAAATTTCTTAAAACTCCAATATAATCAATACATTGATGTGTTTTACCATCTTCTCCAACATCAAGACCAAGGTGTGTGCAGACAAGTTTTAAGTTTGTAAAATTTTGGTCATTAAGTCGTTGTTGATTAAATGTCTCATCTATCCCAAATACACCGAAATCAGAGAAAAAACTTATAAAATTACAAGTTGAAATTGCTCCACTAATTGTTGCTGCATTATGTTCCTGAATACCAACCTGAAAAAATCTATCTGGAAATTCCTTTTCAAAAAAATCTGTCTTTACACTTGTTGCCAAATCACAATCAAAAACTACAATTGGATAATCTTTATTTTCTTTATTCAATCTTGCAATATCTAAAAGTGCCTTCCCATAAGCAGTTCTATTATCTGTCTTTTCTTCTTTTCCATAAACTATTGGTTTTCCTTTTTCAACTTTTGGATTAAAATGAAATTTCCTTTCTGGATAATCCCATTTTTTCTTTCTTAATTCTCTATATTTTTCAAGAACTGGCTCAAGTCCTATGACTTCCATTGCCTTTTTATATTCATCTTCACTTAATGGTTTCCCGTGATATCTATAATCATTTTCTAAAAAACATATTCCTTTACACATAATAGTATTGGCAATAATACATACAGGTTTTTCTATTGAAATTGCCTTTTTTATTGAATCATAAATTTGAGAAAAATCATGTCCATCACATTCAATTACTTCCCATCCATCTGAAAGATAATTTTCTTTAATTCTACATGGCATAACTTTTTCAATATTCCCACTTATTTGAACTTTATTATAATCAATTATAACTTTTAAATTACTCAATCCATATTTAATTGCAAATCTCCTTGCTTCACCAACCTGTCCCTTTGTTTGTTCTCCATCACTCATTAAAACGAAAGTATATGAATTCCTACCTTTAAGTTTATCAGCAAGAGCAAATCCACAACCAGCAGATAATCCTTGTCCAAGATTTCCAGTACCCCACTCAACACCTGGAACTTTCCTTACAATATGTCCATCAAAAATGCTACCTGCCTTCCTAAAAGTTGCAATTGCCATATCTATATCAAAAAAACCCATTCTTCCCAAAACTGAATAAACACCAGCAGATGTATGACCATGGCTTATAATAATTTTGTCTCTATCTGGGTCATCTATTTTGGTAGGAGAAATGTTTGCATAGGAGTAAATTACAAGATAAATATCAAGAGAAGAAATTGCTCCTCCGGGATGGCCTGAATTTGCAAGAGTTGTCATTGTTAAAATATCTCTTATACACTCTTTTCTTAAATTTTCAAGTTTCTTAATTTCATCCTCACTTAATCTTTCTTTCTCAAATCCCATGTTTTACCTCCCTTATTTTATTTATTGCTTCACTTAAAATAAAAATTGAGAGTATTATGAGAATTAAGGAGATATTGCCAAGTAAGAAATTTTTTGTTTTATAGAAATCTATAATTTGCAATATTAAAGCAACTATTGTTGTTAGAAACATTATCATTGCTGGAATTAAATTTGAAAGTGCCCTTTTCTTTCTATTCATTAAATAACACCCAGTTAAAAGTAGAACAATTCCTGCAACAAGTTGATTTGAAGCACCAAAAACAGGCCATATTTTTTGCCAGTTTCCAAAAGCAAGATATCCAGCAAAAATTGTTATAAAAACTGTTGCAATATATCTATTTTTTAAGATTTTTATTCTAAATGTCTCACCGAATAGTTCTTCTGTTATATATCTTGTTATTCTTGTTGCAGTATCAAGTGTTGTTAAAACAAAACTATTTATCATTACAATAGCAAAAATTTTACCTGTATTAGAACCAAGAATTTTTTTAACTATTTCTCCATAACCAATACCAAATGTTCCAATCCAATTACCTTTTTTCATCATTTCATTATAATTTAACCATAAAAGACCAGCAGAAACAGATAATAATGCAAGGAGTGAAAGAAAACCCTCTGTAAGCATGCCTCCATATCCAATTTTTTTGGAATCTACCTCATTTGCTATCTGTTTTGAAGTTGTTCCACTTGAAACAAGGGAATGGAATCCACTTATTGCACCACATGCAATTGTTACAAACATCATAGGCCATAAGGTTCCTTTTTCTGTATAAAAAGAAACATAAAATGGAGCATTTATAATTGGATGGGTTGTTAAAAGTCCTAAATATCCAATGAATATACCTACAAAAAGTATATAAGAGGAAAGATAATCCCTTGGTTGAAGTAGAATATTTACAGGTAAAACACTGGCAACAAAAGAATAAATTAAAAGGATTATAATCCATGTTTTTAAAGGAGAAAGTTTAATAATAACTGGAATTTCTTTTCCTATGATAAAAAAAATTGATAGTAAAAAAAGGCATATAATTGTGGAATAGAAAACTGGGAAATTCTTTTTATAAACAAGAATGCCGAAAATAACTGCATCTATTATAAGGAAAAATGTCGGTAAAACAATATCTGGTTCTTCAATAAATGTCTTTGCAGTTACAGCAGAAAAAACAGCAATTACAAGTATTAATGAAAACCATAGAAATAAGGAAAAAACTATTTTACTCTTTTCCCCAAATATTATTTTTGTTATATCTCCAACACTTTTCCCATCATTTCTAACACTTAAAATTAAAGAAGAAAAATCATGAACGCCTCCAAAAAATATAGAGCCAAGAACAATCCATAATAAGGCAGGACCCCAACCCCATAAACATACAGCAATAACTGGTCCCAAGATTGGACCTGCTCCTGCAATTGAAGCAAAATGGTGTCCAAATAGAATTAACCAGTTTTTTGCAGGAATATAATCAACTCCATCATGTTTTGTAAAAGCAGGCGTTGGATTGTTTTTGTTAATTTCCCATAATTTCTCAAGATATCTTCCATAGAAAATAAAAGAAAGAATAAACAAAAAAAGACAAATTGCACAAACAATTAAAGAATTCATTATCTCTCCTTTTTAATTTATCTGATCAATCCTTTTAAGTCAAAACTCCAAAAGTTGTTTTTGATATATAAGATATAAAAATTTTTTTTTACAGTCAAATATAATCATAAAAGAAGATGGATATTGCCTATGTGAACATTTTTAAGATATTTTTTTGCTTTATCATAACATTTAAAAACTATTTCCTTTGGTGTAATTGGTAAATCATCCATATAAAATTCTGGATGAAATATTAGTAAAGAATAGGGAATTTCGGGATTTATATCACTGATAAATTTTGAAATGTTTTCTACTTCTTTTTCATCAATATAATAAGGAACAAGCAAAGTTGTTGCAGTTAAAATTGGGAAATCACTTTTTGATAAAAATTCTTTTGCAATAAGTTTAAAATTTTGGTATGTTTTTTTATTTGATACACCTGTTAAAGCGATATTTAAATTTTCATCAAATGCCTTTAAATCAAATTTTATTATACCAGAAGATTTATAAGCAATTTCACCTACTTTCATTACAAGATTTTCATTCCCATTTCCATTCCACTCAAAGCATATTCTTATTTTCTTTTTCTTTAATATCTCTTCTGAAAATCTTATAACAAATGGTAATTGTGGTTCTGGAGAGCCACCAAAAAAGCATATACAATAAACTGATTCATTATTTGCTATTTTAAGTAATTGTTCAAGTGAAAAAATTGGCCCTTCTTCAACAAATTTATGAGAATAATTTTGGCAGAAAAGACAATTAAATGAACATCCATAAAAAAATACAGCAAGATTATATAAATTTTTGCCTTTTTTTGCAGCATTACAGAACCAACTTGCACAACAATTTGTAGGAATATAGTCATAATAACAATCACAAACACATTTTTCTGAATCTGATTTACTTTTCAAAATTCCATTTTCATTTTCTCTTAATCCACAATAAGTTTTTTCTCCAATTCCAATTTTACACCTATTTTCACATATATTACATTCTATTCCATTTATTGTTTTAGGAGGATAACATGGTAGATTAAAATTTTTTCTCACATTTTCATGAACATTTTTAATATAGGACAAAGATACTTCTGGTTTTTCTCTTATACAATCAATACATACTCCCAAAATTTTTGAAATCCTTTTTTCTAACCCACAAACTTTACATATTCCCATATTTAATTAATCACACATAGAGGCAATTTTTAAGATTTCTCCACTAAGATAAAGAGAACCAAATATTAACCAATTTTCATCTGTCTTTTTTATAAACTGGTATGCTTCTTTTGGGTCTTCAATTATTTTAACATTTTTTTTGTTATTTATGATTTCCTTTAAAATTTCTGGCTGTACTGCTCTTTCTGAACTTGGTTTTGTAAAAATTATATTTTCTGTGTATTTCTCTAAAATTCTCACCATATTTTTATAATCCTTATCCTTTAAAATCCCTACAAGAAAAGAGAATTTTTTATTAGGAAAAATCCTTTTTAAATTCTTCATCAAATTTTTAACTCCATCAACATTATGTGCTCCATCAACTATAATATATGGATTTTTTCTTAGTAATTGAAATCTACATGGCCAATTAATATTTTCAATTGCCTTTCTGATACTTTCTTCTTTTATTTTATATCCTTTTTCTTTCAAAATTAAAGAGGTCTCTATTGCTATTGATAGATTTTCAACTTGATGCAAACCTAAAAGTTGTGTTTTTAAATTTTTCATTTTCTCTTTTCCATAAAAATTAAAAATCATCCCATCTTGTGAAATATCCAACAATTTCCCTTTAAAATCTTCTCCATAAATAAAAATTTCTGAATTTTTGTCTTTTGTTTTTTTCTTTATAACTTTCATTGCATCCTTTTTTTGTTTTGCAGAAAGGACAATTGTTTTTTCTTTTATTATCCCTGCTTTTTCATTTGCTATCTCTTTATATGTTTTCCCAAGAAATTCAGTATGGTCAAGTCCAATTTTTGTTATTATTTCTATAAATGATGGTAAAACATTTGTTGCATCAAACCTCCCACCCATTCCTACCTCGCATACAAGTATATCAATTTTTTTTTGATAAAAATATAAAAATGCAATTATTGTTAATGCTTCAAAATATGTGGGATACATATGAACTGGTTGCTTTTCAATAATTTTTTTCAATCTTATTATATTTTCATTAAATTCCTCTTCTGATATATTTTCCTCATTTATTTTAATTCTTTCTTTAACATCTATTAAATGTGGACTTGTATATAAACCAACTTTATAATTAGAAAATTCCAAAATTTTACTTAATGCCTTACATACAGACCCTTTCCCATTTGTTCCAGCCACAAGTATAGAAGGATATTTAAAATGTGGATTTCCAAGTTTTTGAAGATAAAAATTTGTTTTATCAAGCCCAAGTTTAATACCAAAATCACTTAATGAGTTAAGGAAATCAATAGGGTTATTTTTGTTCATATTATTTTTATTTCATGCATGGAAGATTTTTAAGATTTTTATAAGTGTCTCTTTTAAATCCTTCCTCTCAACTATCATATCAATAAGACCATGTTCATATAAAAATTCAGAGGTTTGGAATCCTGGTGGAAGTTTCTGTTTTATTGTTTGCTCAATTACTCTTGGACCTGCAAAACCAATTAATGCTTTTGGTTCTGCAATTATAATATCTCCCAAAAAAGCAAAACTTGCTGCAACTCCTCCCATTGTTGGGTCTGTTAAAATAGAAATATATAAAATCCCTGCTTTTTTCATCTTACCAATTACTGCTGCAGTTTTTGCCATTTGCATCAAAGAGATAACCCCTTCATACATTCTTGCTCCTCCACCTCCAGCAGAAATAGAAATTAATGGAAGTTTTTGTTCTATAGCATATTCACCTATTCTTGTAAATTTCTCTCCAACAACAGAACCCATACTTCCCATAATAAAATGCGAATCAAGAACACTTAATGCAACAGAAAAGCCACCTATTTTTCCTATTCCAACAACAATTGCTTCTTTCATTCCTGTCTTTTGTATCTCTTCCTTTAATTTTTCTTTATAACTTTTTATCCCAACAAAATTTAATGGATCTAAACTTTCCATATTTTCCCATTTTTCAACAAATGTCCCTTCATCAACAATTGAATCTATTCTTTCTCTTGCTGTCATTCTAAAATAAAAATTACACTCAGGACATATTTTATAATTTTCCTGTAATTTCTTAATATAAATGAGTTTCCCACAATTTTCACATTTTATCCATAATTCTTTTTTTATTTCTACTTTTTCCTTCGGAGGAATTTCTATATATTTTTTTCTTTTGAATATCATATTAGTCCAAACTCCTTTATTGTTTTTTTAATTTTTTCTAAATTTTCTTCTGATGGCCCACAAAGAGGAGAGCGCCATTCTGGATTTATCATTCCCATTAAAGAAAGACATGTTTTTACAGGAATTGGATTTGTTTCAATAAATAAAATTTTAAATATTGGAAAAAGTTTGATATGTAATTTTTGAGCATTTTGAAAATCACCATTTAAAGCATATTCAACCATTTGACTTACCATAGATGGAACAATATTTGAAGCCACAGAAACAACTCCTTTCCCACCCACTGAAATTATTGGTAATGTTAAAGAATCATCTCCAGAAAGAACAAAAAAATCTTCTCTTTTTACAAGTGTTAAGATTTTACTAACTTGGTCAAGCGAACCACTTGCTTCTTTTATTCCAACTATATTTTCTATTTCTGATAATTTTGCTACAGTTTCAGGTTCAATAGAAATTCCTGTTCTTGAAGGAACATTATAAAGTATAATTGGTATAGAAACACTATTTGCCACTTCCTTATAATGGAGATAAAGTCCTTTTTGGGTAGGTTTATTATAATAAGGTGTAATTAATAATGCAGCATCTGCACCAACTTTTTCAGCATATTCTGTAAGTTCAATTGCTTCCTTTGTATTATTTGAGCCAGTTCCAGCAATAACAGGAATTTTTTTATTGACATAATCAACTGTAAATTTTATTAGTTCTTTATGTTCATCATAATTTAATGTTGCTGGTTCTCCAGTACAACCTGCAACAAGTATCCCATTAATCTTATTTTTTATCTGAAAATCAAGGAGTTTTTCATATGAAGAATAATCAATTTTATCATTTTTTATTGGTGTTACAATTGCTGTAATTGTTCCTTTAAACATATTGGCCTCCTTTTAAATTAAAAATTTTATATCTTTATATTTGAAACCATATTCATTTAATTTAATCATAATCTTTTTTTTCTGAATCCTCAAAAGTGAAAGACAACAACTATTTTCAACCTTAACATATAAATTCCCATCTTTTTCATATAAAACATAACATTTCCCTTTTAAATTCTCATCTATTAATCTTGGCCAAATTACTGAAATATCTCTATTTCTGTTTACATCTATTAATTTTTCTATTCTATTTAATACGTTTTTTAAAATTTTATCTATTCTCTCAATTTCACCCATATTATTCAACTTTTAATGGCATACACACATATAAAAATGTTGATTCTTCGGGCTTTAATAGAACTGGTTTTGTTGATGAGGTAAAAGAAAAGATAAATTCATCATTTTCTATCACTTGTAAAAAATCAATTAAAAAATCAGGAGGAAAGGCTAATTCTATTTCTTCATTATTATAAGAAATTTTTAATTTTTCCTGTGCTTCTCCTATTTCACCAGTTGTAGAAATAGTGAGTAGATTATTTTTAAAACATAATTTAATTTTATTATTTCTTTCATTTGTAAAAAGAGAAACTCTTTTTAAAGAAGAAAGAAATTTCTCTCTGTTTATTTTTGATAATTTTGACTTTTGGATGTCAGGAATTACTTTTTCATAATCAGGAAATTCTTCTGCACCTGAAAGTAATTGAGAAACAATCATAATATCTCCTTTAACTTTTTTACCATCTTTTAAAATTTCTGTAAACTCTGTTTGGAATGAAATATTATTTTTACCTATCATAATTTCAACATCTGCTTCATTAAGAATACTAATCATTTTTTTAATCAATACAGGTGAAATTAAAACTTTTGTCTGTTTCTTAAATATATTTTCAAAAATTATAGAAAATAAAGATAATCTCCTTGTGTCAGTTCCAACAATATTTATTGATTTTTCTTTAATATCTAAAAGACCACCTCTAAATTGTGGTCTTGGTTCTTCTGGATCTATACAAAAAATTGTTTTTTTGAATGCATCTTTAAGTGTTTCTCCTTTAACTTTAAATGATATTTCTGGAGAAAATTTTGGAAATTTTGGGAAATCTTCAACTTCCATTTCTATAAATGAGTATTGAGAGTTTTCACTTATAATATTTACAAATTTTTCTTGTTTTTCAATTTTTATTTCCTCTTCTTTAAAATGTTTTATTAAAGAAATAAATTGTTTTCCAGGTATTACAGTTTGTCCTTTTTCTTTAACCTCACATTTGATAGATACTTTAACTGTATTTTCAAGATCTGTTGCTACTAAAGTCAAATAATCTGTTTGACATTCAAAAAAAATTCCTCCACATATTGCCATTGAAGGTTTAGAAGGTAAAATATCTGATATATAATCAAGACTACTATTAAGAATTTCACTATTTATATTTAACTTCATTTTTTTCTCCTTTTTTAGTAATAAGAGTGTAAAATGTGGAAATTGTGAAAAACTTATGTAAATTTTTGATTCTTAAAAACTTAAAATGTGGAAAAATTTTTAATTTATTCATTTAATTTCTCCTTTAAATTTTCAATCACATCTCTCAAATTCTTATCTTTTTTTACTAACTCATTAATTTTCTTCCATGCATGTAATACTGTTGTATGGTCTTTACCATTAAACTCAATTGCTATTGAATTTAAAGAACTATTTGTTAATTCTCTACTTAGATACATTGCAATCTGTCTTGGTAAAATAATACTTTTCACCCTTTTTTGACTTTTTATCTCTTCAGGAGTTAATCCAAAATATTCACAAACAACTTCCATTATTTTCTTTAAATTTACAAACTTTTTTTCTTCTTTTTTATTATATACTTTTTCAATTATTTCATCAATTAATTCTTTATTTGCCTCTCTATTGAGTAAAGAAATATTTGCAACTAAACTATTTAAAACACCTTCAATCAATCTTATATTATCTTTAATTTTTTCTGCAATATAAAATACGTATTCTTCATTTAAATTTAACTTTCTTATTTCACATTTCTTTTTGACAATAGCAATCCTTGTTTCAAAATCTGGCACTTGTAAGTCAACAACAAGACCCCATTCAAATCTTGATACTAATCTTTGTTCAAGAAATTTAATTTCTTTTGGTGGTTTATCACTAGATATTACAATTTGTTTTCTTTTATCATATAAATAATTAAATGTGTGAAAAAATTCTTCTTGAGTTCCTTCTTTGCCAGCGATAAAATGTATATCGTCAATTAAAAGATAATCAAGATTTCTAAATTTATTTCTAAATAGGTGAGTTGTTTTATTTTTTATACTTGCAACAAATTCGTTTACAAAGTATTCTGAAGGGATATAGGCTATTTTTAGATTATGTTTACTTTTTACATAATGTCCAATTGCCTGCATAAGATGAGTTTTCCCAAGACCAACTCCACCATATAGAAAAAGAGGATTATAAGCAACTCCAGGAGATTGGGCTACAGCAAGAGATGCTGCATGTGCAAGATGATTACAAGGACCAACTACAAAATTTTCAAAAGTATATTCAGGATTTAGATAAAATTCAAAAAATGAAGGTTCCTGATTTGTTTCTTCTGGATATGATATTTCAAAGTTTGGAATAAAATTGAAAATTTTAAAAAATTCTTCCTTTATAATTTCTATAAATGGGATAAAATTTTTTTCAAAAGTTGAATTTGGTATTTCAATTTTTATTATATTGTCGGTTATGTCAAGAACTTTCACTGGTTTAATCCATAAGTCAAATGCTCTTGGATTTTGTAATCTCTCTTCTAACTTTTTTAAAACAATTTCCCACATTTTATAAATATCTTTTTCCATTTTTTCCACCTTTTTTACACATTTTTTCCACAACAATGTTTATATTTTTTTCCACTTCCACATGGACAGGGTTGATTTCTTCCTATTTTTTGGGTTTTTAAGGGAATATTACTTTTTCTTTCTATAGGAACTGGTTCAATTTCTTCTTTTGTAGTAGCAAATTGGTCATATTGTTTATGTAAAAATTCCTTTCTATCTATTTCTCTCTGTTTTAATACAACTTTTTCAGTGACTTGTATCCTCAATAAATTTGAGATTATTTCTTCTCTTATCGCTTTTAACATTTCATTAAAATATTGGAAAGATTCATGTTTATAAGCGATAATTGGGTCTTTTTGGGCATAAACTCTTAAACTTATTCCTTCCCTTAATTCATCCATTGCTCTTAAATGTGCCTTCCATCTATTATCTATAACCTGCAAGAATAAAAATCTTTTAAGTTCAGCAAAAAAATCTCCAATTTGTTTCTCTTTTTCTTCTATTATAGAGAAAAAAAGATTTTTGATTTTTTCTTTTAAGGAATCTCTCCATGAAAGAAGATTTTGTATATTTTCTATATTCTCAATTTCAATATTTAATCCAAATTTAGTTTTAAAATATCTTACAAATCCCTCTATATTCCACATATATGGTTTTATTCTCTCATCAAGATATTCATTAAATGCACTTTCAACTATTTCATAAATATATTCCTTTAAATACTCATCAATGTTTCTGTTTTCAAGTATGTCTTGCCTCATCGTATAAATAATATTTCTCTGTTCATTTAAAACATTATCAAATTCAAGTAAATTTTTTCTTATTTCAAAATTTCTCGCCTCTACTTTTTTCTGTGCATTATTTATCATTTTTGTTATCAATGGATGAGTTATTTTTTCTCCCTCAGGTAATTTTCCCATTATTACCTTCAATCTCTCTCCACCAAAAATTCTCAATAAATCATCTTCCATTGAAAGATAAAATTTTGATGAACCTGGATCTCCTTGTCTTCCAGCCCTTCCTTTTAATTGATTATCTATCCTTCTGGCCTCATATCTTTCACTTCCAATTATATGTAAACCACCAAGTTCAACAACTTTTTTATGCTCTTCCTCCCAAGGTTTTTTATATTTTTCAAGTAATTGCTCATATATTTCTTTAAATTCTTCTGGGCTTTTTTCCATTTCTTCTTTTATTTTTTTCCATTCTTCCTCATATTGACTTTTCTCTTTTTCATAATTTTCTCTTGCAATATTTAACTCTTCCATATATTTATTTTGGATTTTCTCATATTCTCTTACAACTTTTTCATACTCCTTTTCAATTTGTGGATATTCGGGTGAGTATTTTTCAAAAATTTTCTTTTCAATTTCTATAAAAGCATTTTCAAGATTTTTATAAATTTGATATTCTTTGTTTTTAAACTCAAGTAGGAATTTTTCATCAAAAACAACTTGGTTTTCACTTAAAAATTCAATATATTTTGTTATCCTCTTATTCAAATTTTCCATATCAAGGCCAATTATTTCTTTAAAAGTTCTTTCAAGAATTTTAAAATATCCCAAAATAGTATTTTTTATTTCTTCAACTATTAGATTATATGTTTTTGAAATTTCTTTTTCTTGGGATAAATTCTCAATAAAAGATATTAAATGGTTCCTTTTTTCTTCAATATCTTCTTTTGTCCAAATTTCAAATCTTTTCTTCAAAGAATTCTTAAAATTTATATATTCTCTATAACTTTTACCAGTAATTTCTTTAATCTCTTTCAATCTTTCAGGGCTGTCCTTAAATTTCTCTGTCAATTTTTGTAGTTTTTCATTATTCTCTTCATATATATTCTTTAATTTCTCTAATTTCGGTAAATATTTACTAAATTGTCCTAATAAGTTTTTTTCAAATATTTCCCTTTCAAAATTTTCCTTTATTTGTTTTTCTTTTTCATATAAAACTTTTTCAATATTTTTAATTTTTTCTTTAAGTTCTTTTAAATTGTTTCCTATTGTTTTTTCAATTTCCTCCTGTTTCTTTTTATACCTTTCCTCTATTTCATTTATAAGGTCAATATATTCTTTTTTAACTCCCTTTTTTTCTCTTTTTTTGCTCCACAATATTTTTAGTGTTTCTTCCCTTGCAATTATTTCTGGATTCCCTCCAAGAATTATATCTACTCCTCTACCTGCCATTTGAGTTGCTATTGTAACTGCTTTTAATTTCCCCGCTTGAGCAATAATTGCTGCTTCTTGTTCATGATTTTTTCCATGAAGAACTTTATGAGGGATGTTTTTCCTTTCAAGAAGTTTACTTAATTTTTCTGCCTTTTCTATTGATATTGTTCCAACAAGCACAGGTCTTCCAATTTTATATAATTCTTCTATTTCTTTAACTATTGCATTGAATTTTTCTTTTTCAGTTGCATATATTTCATCATCATATTCTATTCTTCGTAATGGCTTATTTGTTGGAATTACAATAACATCCAAATTATAAATCTCTTTAAATTCAAGTGCTTCTGTTAAGGCAGTTCCTGTCATACCAGCAATTTTTTTATAAAGTTTAAAATAATTCTGATATGATATTGTTGCAAGTGTTTGATTTTCACTTTCAATTTTTAAACCTTCTTTTGCTTCAATTGCTTGATGAAGTCCATCGGACCATCTCCTTCCAGGCATAAGACGTCCTGTAAATTCATCAACAATAATAACTTGTCCATCTTTTACAACATATTCTTTGTCTCTTTTGAAGAAATTATGTGCTCTTAATGCTTGATTTATATGGTGTATAAGTTCTGTATGTGTTCCATCATAAAGATTTCCAATATTTAATAATTTCTCACATTTTTTAATTCCTTCTTCTGTTAAAGTTACTGTTTGATTTTCTTCATCAACTATATAATCTTTTTCTTTAACAAGTTTTCTTACAAGTTTATCAACTTCATAATATAATGATGGACTTTCTTCACTCGGACCAGAAATTATTAATGGAGTTCTGGCTTCATCTATTAAAATTGAATCAACCTCATCTATTATTGCATAATTCAATCCTCTTTGAACTTGGTCTTCTTTTCTTACAGCCATATTATCCCTTAAATAATCAAAACCAAATTCACTCGCAGTTCCATAAGTAATATCACATAAATATGCCTCTTTTCTGCTAATCGGTTTTAAATATAGAAATCTTGAATCAGGAGGTAAATATGTTGGGTCAAATTTAAATGCAGGCAAAGTGTATTTGTCTTTTAACTCTTTATATGCAACAATACAGGCGCAAGATAATCCAAGATAATGATAAATAGGCCCCATCCATTGAGTATCTCTTTTTGCAAGATAATCATTAACAGTGACAAGATGGCAACCCTCACCTTTAAGTGCATTCAGAAATAAAGGCAAAGTGGCTACAAGAGTTTTCCCTTCACCAGTTGCCATTTCAGCAATTTTCCCATAATGTAAGACAAGCCCACCTATTATCTGAACATCAAAATGTCTCATGTTTAAAGTTCTTCTTGCTGCTTCTCTTACAAGGGCAAAAATATCCACAATAAAATTATCAATTGGTTCTCCATCTCTTATAAGTTTTTTTATCTCTTCTACTTTCTTTAACATTTCGTCCCTTGATAATAACTTAACCTCTTGCTCTTTCTCATTTATTTTTTTTAAATATTCAATAAGTTTTTCAAGAAATAAAACCTTTTCTCTATTTAAAATTTTGCTTATAAATATTTTTGTTCCAGGATTTAAAAGTTTTAGCCTTGAAAGCAAATTTTCGTAATAATCCATGTTAACCCCTCTTTACGGATGGTTTTTCTGATTGCCGGGGGGCAGAATCGAACTGCCCACGCCAGCCTTTTCAGGGCTGCGCTCTACCACTGAGCTACCCCGGCCTGACAAAAATAAATTACCAATTTATAAAATTTTTGTCAAGTTTAAAAATAAAATATAAAATTTACAATATGACAAGAAGAGAATTGAATATTAAAATTTTTGAAGGCAAGGCAGATAAAGTTTTGTGGCAACCAAGACTTGAAACATGGATATCTTATCATAGATTGAATAATTCATTACCAGATAGATTTAAAGACCTTTCAGATTTTGAAATTTATGATGAACTTGGATGTTCTGTTAGATATGGTGCTTCAAGGGGACTTATTGAATATAATGAAGAAGTTATTGATTTTTTTGAAAGAGTTATTGATGAAAACCATATAGAGACAATTTTAAGGACAAAATGGGGTGATTTAAGGACAGTTTATCAGATTGTAAAAGATACAGGAAATAAAAGGATTGTGAAATTTCCAGTTGAAAATGTTAAAGATTTAAAAATTCTTACAAATTTAATAAGAAATAAAAGATATGTTTTTGTTGAGGAAGTTTTTAAAGAAAGTGATAGAAAACTTGGAAATAGAGGAGCCCCTACAATCTTTCTTTCAAGTTCTGGTTTTACTGATTTAATTAAATTTTACGCAGGTCTTTTAAATACATATTATCTACTTTGTGATTATCCAAAAGAAGTAGAAGAGTATCTTTCTGCCTGTGATGAAAGAGATGAAAGGATGATAAAAGAAATTTTAAAATCAGATTGTAGAATATTTAATCTTGGAGACCATGCAACTAATGAATTTACTCCTCCGCCAATACTTGAAAAATATTTACTCCCAAGATGGCAAAAAATAGGTGAAATTATGAAGAAAAACAATAGATTTGTTCACAGTCATTGGGATGGTAATTCAAAACTGATATTAAAGTATATAAAAGTTTCAAATCTTTCTGGTATTGAAGCGTTAACTCCTTATCCTCAATGTGATATGACACTCAAAGATATAAAAGAGGCAGTTGGGAATGATTTTGTTGTTCTTGATTTAATTCCAGCGATTTTCTTTCTTCCTCAATATAAAACTGAATTTGTTCTTGATTTTACAAAGAAAGTTATAGAACTTTTTTATCCTAAACTTATACTTGGTGTATCTGATGAATTACCACCATATGGAGAGATAGAAAAGATAGAAAAAATTTCTGAATATATCTATAAAGAATTTGGGAGCATTGAATAAAAATGGTTAAAATTGGACTATTTGGTTATTCAGGTGCTGGAAAAACATTTATTTTTAAGAAACTAACAGGGAAAGAAACTGAAATTTTTGATCCTTTTAAACCAAATATAGGAATTGGTATTTATAAAGATGAAAGACTTGAAAAAATAAGTGAAATTGTAAAACCAAAAAAGGTTGTTTATCCTGAATTTGAAATAAATGATTTTAAAGGTTTTCCAGAGTCAGAGGGTTTTCCTTCTGAATATTTTAAAAATTATAAAGATATTGATGTTATTTTATTGATTGTGAAAAATTTCACAAAAGAAGGCAATCCTCAGGAAGAACTTGAGTCACTTTTAATGGAAATTGTTTATCATGATATAGAAAGAGTTGAAAAGATAATAGAGGGGAAAAAAAAGGAAGGCAGTAATATTGATATCTGGAATAAATGTCTTGATTTTTTAAAAAAAGAAAAATTTTTAAAAGATATTGAGATTGACAAAAAACAATTAATTGGTGCAGAACTTATATCTATAAAAGAATTTATTGTTTTTTCAAATGGAGATTATTTTAAATTAAAAACGAATTTACCCTTAATAAATAAAATTGAACAGATTTATCCTAAAATAATTGAAATACTTGGTATGATAACTTTTTATACAATTAAAGGAGATATAGCAAGCGCATGGATTATTCCAAAAAATCTAACAGCAAAACAGGCAGGTGGGAAAATTCATAAAGATATTGAAAAAGGATTTATAAAGGCTGCTACTTTAAATTTTAAGGAATTTATTGAAATTGGTGATTGGCATAAGGCAAAAAATATGGGTATTTTAAAATTTCTTGGACCAAATTCATTTATAGAGGATGGAGATATAGTAGAATTT
The DNA here is from genome assembly GCA_964502135.1 of uncultured bacterium. Lineage (GTDB taxonomy): Bacteria > Ratteibacteria > UBA8468 > B48-G9 > JAFGKM01 > JAMWDI01. The sequence continues at coordinate 6,367 of CAZCUO010000150.1, read as the reverse complement.
TATTTTACTCATTAAAAATTTTTTAAAATTTCATAAATTTGGAAGTTTTTAAAGGAATAAATTTTTTTGAAAATAGCAGGGTTTTCTTCAATCCATCTTTCCTCTATATATCCATTTTTCTTAATTATTATCCAATCAATTTTCTTATTTTTTAAACCATTTAGCCATAACTGATAGGAAGGTGCATCTCTATATAAGTTTTCAGGATTGGTTTCGGGAAATCTTATTTTTTTCTTATATTTATAAACTGGCAAAGTTTCTATTGAATTTATTGACTGGTAATAAACATTATTTTTTAAATTTTCACCATATAATGGGTAAATAAGGAGAAAACCAATATATCCAATATTTTTACCATCTATAGAATTTTTTTGAATATATTCCCATAAATAACCCTCTTCTTTATAAAATGATTTCCATATTTCAAATTTTGCACTTTGGTATATAACTTCTATTTTTCCAATTTCAAAAATAAAGATAAAAATGAAGAATAAAAAAGAGAAGAAATACCAAAAAGATTTTTTAAAATAAGAAGGGACAAATAGAGAAAAAGAAAGGAGAAAAAATATAATCCAAAATCTTATAAATAAAACTTTTGAAAATACATAAATACAGATATACATAAATACAGGAATACAGAGATATTCCCTTTTTCTAAAAGGATAAACCAAACTGACAGAGATTATTGAATAAAGGGGCAAAAAATGTCTTAACTGAAAATAATGAACTGGAATTAAAAGGGAATATAGGAGAATTGTTAAAGGAAAAATCAAAAATAAAATGAATAATCTTTTTTCTTTAAAGGAAGAAATTAGAGAAAAAATTAAAAAGAATAAAAAGAGTATCCTAAGGGTTAAAGGAGGATCTATATGGGAAAAAGAGGATGAAAGAATTTTTAATATAATTTTTAATTTATGAGAAAAAGGAATTTTTGAGTATAAATACGCTCCTTTAAATATAACAAAATTTCCTATAGATATTTCTGCTGGATAAAATGGATTTCCTGTAAGAATTAAATTTCTCCAATATGAAAAAAGACCAAAGAATAAAAGAAAAATTATTGAAAGATAAATTGATTTAGGAGTTTTCCCTTCTTTTTTAAAAAATAAAAATGGTAAAGTTAAAATTCCAAAGATTAAAGATAGTGTTTTTGTTGATAAAAGAATGGCAAGAGATAAAATGCCTAAAGTTAGATATTTTTTTTCTTTTTTATTGAAAAAATATAAGGTTGAAATAAAAGACCCTGCCATAATTAAATCAACAAATTCCATACAAGATTCTTTAAAAACTGGCTTTATAAGTGAAAAAAAACAGGCACATAAAACAGCCAAAAAGTCAGAGAAATTTAATTCTTTTGATATAAGAAATAAAGTAAAACAACCAAGAATTAAAAATGGGAATTGAGTATATTTAAATAAAAATTCTTTGTTTGAAAAAATTGAAAATAAATAAAAAATCTCTCCACCAATAGGATAATATGTCATTGCAATATCTGTAAAATATAAATTAGGTAATGAAATATTACCTTTCTTATAATAATGGACAGCAAATGGTAAATGATATAAAAGCCCATCTGTTGTTAAAGGAGGCATAATTAAAAGTGAAAATATATTAAGGATATGGAAAGAAATGCAAAAAGAAAGAATTAATGAAATTTTAGGCGATATATTTTTAATCTTAGGTATTTTGAATTTTTTTATGAAAGGAAGGATTAAGAGAAAAATAAGGAATGAAAAAATGAGTATGTATTTGGGGTAGAGTAGATTAAATAGACCTAAAATAATTGAAATTCCAAGAATTTGTGAATAGAAAAAGATTATTAAAATAGATAAAAATTCAGTTAAACAAATTGCTCCAAAAATACCTGAAAGAAAAAAACTATTCAAAAACAAAAAAAATAAATTTAATATAAACACTTTAATATTATAACATCAGATAAAAATATTTTAACAGGAGGATTGTCTCTTTTATTTAATTATTACTCCTGCATAGCCAACAACTTGGGAATAGTCCTTTGATGTTTCTGCACTTGTTGTATAATGAATAAGTTCACCTTTTTTAGCACCAAGAATTTTTGAAGCAACTATACTAACTATAACTCCTGAATATCCACACATACTAACATCTTTTTCCTCTATCCTTCTTATAACTTCATCCTCATCAAGCATACATATCGCTTCAATTACATAATTATCTTTATCTTCTGCTATTTTATGTGGCTGGTAATGTGTCATATCGGAACTTGCAACTATTAATACATCTCTTTTCACTTCCTTTATAACTTCAGCAATTGTCTCTCCTATTTCATACCATGCAGGATTGTCAACATGTCCCATAAGAGTTATTGGAACTATTTTAATATCTTTCTTTAAAAACTGTAAAAATGGAATCTGAACTTCAATTGAGTGTTCTCTTATATGGGCAATTTCATCCTTCTGTAAATATCTACTTTTTTCAACAAGTAAATCCCTTATTTCTTTATCAATTTCAACTTCTCCAAGTGGAGTTAACCATTTATCATGGTCAGCAACTGAATATGGTTCTCCATATCCTGTATGATTTGGTCCTAAAATTATAATACTTTCTGGAATTTCTATTTTTGAATATGTTATCCCTGCTGTTTTACCTGAATAAATGTATCCGGCATGTGGAACCATACAAGCAATTACTTTTTCTTTTTGAGAAGTTTTATTTATAAAATTTTCAAGCATTCTTAAAAGATGCGCTTTCCCAGAAGGATAAAAATATCCACTTACAACTGGCTCTCTTATTTTTTCCATTTTTCCTCCTTATTTATTTCTTGGATGATATTTATCATAAATTTCTTTAAGTTTTTCAACTGTTAGGTGAGTATAAATTTGAGTTGTTGTTATTCTTTCATGTCCAAGAAGTTCTTGAACAGTTCTTAAATCAGCACCTTTTTCAAGTAGATGTGTTGCAAATGTATGTCTTAATGTATGGGGAGTTACTCTTTTATTTATTCCAGAAATTAAGGAATATTTTTTAACAATCCTTTCAATACTTCTTTCTGTAAGTCGTTTCCCATATTTATTTAAAAAAAGGTATTTTTCATTCTTATTTGGTCTTTTTTCAATATATTCTATTAAGCAATTTAATGCATATTTTCCAAAAGGAACTATTCTTTCTTTTTTGCCTTTCCCTTTTACTTTTATAACTTCATCAACAAAATTTATATCGTCTATTTTTAAATTTGCAATTTCTCCTACACGTATTCCTGTTGAATATAAAAGTTCAAGTATTGCTTTGTCTCTTAAAAATTGCCAGTTATCTTTACCTGATATATTTAAAAGTTTTGAAATTTCATCATAAGTTAAAAAATTTGGCAATCTTTCAGGAACTTTAGGAGATGTAAGAAGAAGGCACGGATTTTTGTTGATATATTTTCTCAAAGATAGGAATTTATAAAATGATTTTAAGGAGGCAACCTTTCTTGCAATTGTTTTTTCTTTATAATTTTGTGATTTTAATTTTCCTATAAATTTAATAAGAGATTCATATTCAACTTTCCCAAAATCATCAATTTTTTCATCTTTTAAAAATTTGTAAAATTGGAATAGGTCCTCTTTATAACTTTTGATAGTATTTTTTGAATAATTTTTTTGATTCTCAATATAATCAATAAATTCTTTAATTTGTTCTTTCATTCTCCTCTAAAATTTTCTTTGCCTTATTATATGCATCAGAAATACTATAAATACCAATTATTATCATTCCGGTTAGGCCCAAAAAAAAGAGAACAACTCCCCAAATTAAAAAACTAATTGGAGAAATTACTCTTATAAAATAAAAGATAAAAATTGCACCAATTATTAGAATTAAAAGAGAAACACCAGAAAGAAAAATTAAAGTTAGTCCCTTTTTGATTTCGCCATTATAAATTTGTCCAAGGCCATTAAAAATAAAAGATAAAAGTGCTGCTATTCTTGGATTTGGTAGGTCTTTCCTTTCCATTTGAAAATAAAATTTGAATTTATGGTCAAGCCTCTCGACCTATTAGTACCCCTCCGCTTAAACCCTTACGGGTCTTACACGCGGGGCCTATCAACCAGGTAGTCTCCCTGGGGTCTTAGCTATCCGCAAAGCGGATAGCGGGAGACCTCATCTTGGGGCGCGCTTCCCGCTTAGATGCTTTCAGCGGTTATCGCTTACGGACATGGCTACCCAGCGATTACTCCTGGCGGAATAGCTGGTACACCAGAGGTCCGCCCAGCCCGGTCCTCTCGTACTAGGGCCAGCCCCCCTTCAAGTCTCCTACGCCTGTGGCAGATAGAGACCGAACTGTCTCACGACGTTCTGAACCCAGCTCACGTACCGCTTTAATGGGCGAACAGACCAACCCTTGGGACCTGCTCCAGCCCCAGGATGCGATGAGCCGACATCGAGGTGCCAAACCCTGCCGTCGATGTGGACTCTTGGGCAGGATCAGCCTGTTATCCCCGGAGTACCTTTTATCCGCTGAGCGATGGCCCTTCCACTCGGGACCACCGGATCACTAAGCCCGGCTTTCGCCTCTGCTCGACCCGTCGGTCTCGCAGTCAGGCCCCCTTCTGCCTTTGCACTCAACGGCTGATTGCCAACCAGCCTGAGGGGACCTTTGGGCGCCTCCGTTACCTTTTAGGAGGCAGCCGCCCCAGCTAAACTGCCCGCCTACCACTGTCCCAGCCTTGGTTGGACAAGGTCTGGTTAGGATTTCAAGATAGTAAGAGTGGTATTTCACCGACGGCTCCATCCGCCCCGAAAGGCGGACTTCATCGCCTCCCACCTATCCTACGCATACTACCTTAAAATCCAATGATAGGGTACAGTAAAGGTTCCGGGGTCTTTTCGTCTTGCCACAGGTAACTCGCGTCTTCACGAGTATCACAATTTCGCCGAGCCCCTCGCCGAGACAGCGCTCCCGTCGTTACAAGATTCGTGCGGGTCGGAACTCACCCGACAAGGAATTTCGCTACCTTAGGACCGTTATAGTTACGGCCGCCGCTTGCCGGGGCTTAGGTTTGATGCTACTCCACCTTGCGGTGGATTCACATCTCCCCTTAACCTTCCGGCGCCGGGCACTTGTCAGGCCCTATACATCCTCTTGACGAGTTTGCAGAGCCCTGTGTTTTTGGTAAACAGTCGCGGGAGCCATTTCACTGCGGCCTTTTCGGGCTTGGCTATGGTTAAACCTCACCCTACTCAGGCACCCCTTCTCCCGAAGTTACGGGGCTAACTTGCCGATTTCCTTAGCGAGGGTTCTCTCGCGGGCCTTAGGGTACTCCCCCAGCCTACCTGTGTCGGATTGCGGTACGGGCATCTGGTAAACTCCCTACGAGGTTTTTCTTGGGAAAAGGACTCGATCACTTCGCCCTTCCTTGCGGTTGGGCTCGTACTCCCCCTTTGGTCTTTTATTGCCCATGGATTTGCCACAGGCAGACCTCCAGGGTTGAACCGGCACTACCAGTCACCGGCTGACCTATCCTTTTCCGTCACCCCTTCGGTAATAGCGTTTACCAGATGGGGCCGGAATATTAACCGGCTGTGCATCGCCTACGCCTTTCGGCCTCGGCTTAGCTCCCGCCTAACCCTGGGAGGACGAACCTTCCCCAGGAAACCTTAGGCTTTCGGCCAGTGGGATTCTCACCCACTTTTTCGCTACTCATGCCAGCATTCTCTCTTCCCTTGGCTCCATCCGCCTTTACAGACGGACTTCACCGCCAGGGAATGCTCCCCTACCATTCTACCGGAATATCCGGTAGAATCCATGGCTTCGGTACCAGGCTTAAGCCCCGTTGAATTGTCGGCGCAGAGTTGCATCGACCAGTGAGCTGTTACGCTTTCTTTAAAGGATGGCTGCTTCTAAGCCAACCTCCTGGTTGTCTATGCAACTCCACCTCCTTTACCACTTAGCCTGGATTTAGGGACCTTAGCCGATGGTCTGGGCTGTATCCCTCTTGACGATGGAGCTTATCCCCCACCGTCTCACTCCCACCCAACGGATGATGGTATTCGGAGTTTGAAAGGACTTGCTCACCTACTGGTGAGCTTGCCCTATCAGTGCTCTACCCCCATCATCCTATAAGGTGAGGCTGCCCCTAAAGGCATTTCGGGGAGAACCAGCTATCACCGAGCTTGATTAGCCTTTCACTCCTAACCACAGCTCATCCGAGGTCTTTGCAACGACCACCGGTTCGGGCCTCCCCCGCCTGTTACGGCAGGTTCACCCTGGCCATGGTTAGATCGCTCGGCTTCGGGTCTACTGACTGCGACTAATGGGCCCAGTTAGGACCACTCGCTTTCGCTAAGGCTCCCCCCCTCAAGCGGGGTAAACTCCCCGGCGCCCCGAACCTCGTCGCGCCACTCTTCT
>CAZCUO010000149.1:0-5383 GCA_964502135.1 uncultured bacterium | reverse complement strand
ATCTTCCTCTATTTTTCTTTTATTTTTTCTTAAATTTGATTTTAAAAAGTTAATTAAAATTTTAAAATCTGATTTTATGACATTCTTTTTTCTTTCTTTAACTGGAATTTACCTTATGTCAACTTTTATTTTTATTTCCTTAAAAAATACACCTGCTTCAATTTCAAGTATATTAATGAATTCAAACCCAATCTTTGTTTTCTTAATTTCCTTAATATTTTTGAAAGAAAAATTTTCAACAATAAAATTAATTGGAATTATTGCTGGATTTATTGGTTGTTCATTTGTAATAAAAGGGGACTTTTATATTTTCTCATTAAGAAATATTTCTTTATCTACTATTTATTCTATTTTTTCTGCAATAGCATGGGCAATATATACAATTTTAGGAGAAAAACCAACAAAAAAATATGGAGCAATTGAGACAACTTTCATTGCTTCTTTAATTGGCTCTATATTTTTATTTTTGACTTGTTTACTATTAAAATTGAATATTTGGGGTAGAAATCTTACTGGTTTTTTATCAGGTATTTATTTAGGTATTATACCAACAGGAATTGGTTTTACATTATGGTTTAAAGCATTAAATTATATAAAACCAAGTTCTCTTGCTCCGTTTCAATATCTTACTCCATTGATAACTTTACTTTTATCAACTTTATTACTTAAAGAAAAAACATCTTCAGTAGCAATTATTGGTATGTTTTTAATTTTTATATCAATTTTTCTTACCCAATTTAACAAAAGTTTTGGGATTTTATATAATATAAAAATAGGAAAACGAATAAAAAAAGGAAGTAAAAGTGGAAATTTATAGGATTTTTCCCTTATTAATTTTTATTCTTTTTGCAAATACAAATTTTTCAAAAAATGTCATAGATGTGATCATTGAAAATACAAATCCAATAACTATTAAGGAAAATAAAAGAATTCCCCTTTTTGTATGGATTGGTATTCCTTCAAATTTATCAGAAGAGGAAATAAAAAATTATTTAATCAAACTAAAAGAAAGAAATATAGTTTTATTGACAAAATGGGTTATTCCAAAAGAAGGTATAGAAAAAGGAATAAAAGATGCTTTAAAAATTGATAGAATAAGAAAAGATTTAAACATTCCTGTTTTTATTGATGCAACTTCTATTGTTCATAGATTCTTTGATGGAAGCCAAGAAACAGGACATATAGATGAAAATGGCAATATATTTTTTGATTTATCTTTTTCTCCAAATGTAAAAATGGGTTGTCCTTTTAGAATAGGAAGTAGATATCCTGTTATAAAAGAAAGGATAGAAAAATTTTTATCAAGTTATAAAAATGAAAATATTGAAATAAATTACTGGGCAGTTGATTGGGAAATAGATGGACCAATTGAGTGGAACTCTGCATGGGAAAATTCTAAAAAATGTGTTATTTGCATAAAAAACATAAAAAATATTGATAATTTTGATGAATTCCAAAAAGTTATAAGAAAAAAGAGAGCAGATTTACAAAAATATGTATTCGTTGATACTGTTAAAAAATATTATCCGAATTGTCTAATTGGAAATTATGCTGTAAATCCAACAGATGGTTATAGATATTGGTGGGATTATTTTGAAAAAGAAGTAGAAGGTGCAACTTATATAAAAAAACATAATGCCTTACATAGAAAATGGTTTGATGAATTTAAATATAGTGGATATACAATGGCAATGCCTGTTATTTATACATGGTATAAATTTTTTAATGACTATTATTTTGAAGAAAAAGAATATAGATGGTTTTATCCTCTTTTAAAAGAAGCAACATCTGTTGGAAAAAATACTCCAGAAAATATACCTATAATTACTTTTGTTCATTGGCAAACAGTTGAAAAACCAAAAGAAGTTCCACAAGGATTTGTTCCATTAAGTAGAGAAAAATATAAACAACTTCTATGGCATTTATTATTGAGAGGTCATGATAGTTTCATTTTATGGTCTCCTTTGAATGAAATGGCAGAAGAAATAAAAGTTTTACATGAAGTTTATAGTGAAAGTTTAAATTATGATGAATTTATTTTAAATGGAGAAACAATTATATGGGATGTTCCAGAAGAGCCAGAAACTGTTATATCTGCAAAAAAACTTGGTGACAAAGTTCTTGTTGTAAGGAGTGATTTTAAGGAAAACAAAGATTATGTTGAGATAAAAATAAATGGTAGAAAAATAAAAGTTCCACCTTCTTCAGTTCCAATGATAATAAAAATAAAAGGAGAAAAAAATGAAAAGTAAATTAATTGAAATGACACTAAAGGAAGTAAGAGAATTTGGGAAAATTGAGGTATGTGTTTTGCCCTGGGGTTCATGTGAGCCACATAATCTTCATTTACCTTATGGAGCAGATAGTTTAACAATTGAAAAAATTGCAGAAATAAGTTGTAAAAAAGCGAATGAAAAAGGGGGGAAAGTAATATCTTTACCTACAATCCCTATTGGTGTAAATTCAAATCTTTTTGGTTTTCCTATGACATTACATTTATCCCCAACTACACAATTTTCAATTTTAAAGGATATAACCTATGCACTCTATAATCATAAAATTTTTAAACTTGTTATCTTAAATGGACATGGAGGAAATGAATTTAAGGGACTTTTGAGAGAATTATATGGAAAAACTGATATATTTATATTTCTTATTGATTGGTGGAAACTTGCAGAGGATGTGATTGAAAAAGTATGTGATGATAAAACAGGAGAACATGGAAATGAATCAGAAACGAGTTGGATGATGTATCTATATCCTGAACTTGTTCATATTGAGTGGGCAGATGATGGAAGTGTAAATGAGCCAAGATTTGAAGAAATAAAAAAAGGATGGGTATGGTTTGCAAGACCTTGGCATCTTTTGACAAAAAATTCTGGTTATGGAAATCCTAAAAAAGCAAGTCCTGAAAAAGGAAGAGAAATTGTTGAAGTTGCGACTGATAGAATTTCCGATTTCCTTGTTAAATTGTCTAAAGAAAAAATGGATGAAAAATTTCCATACTAATTTAAGAAAGGAGAAAAATGGAAATAAAGCATTTTTCAGATGTTGATATTGTTGGAAAAGGTTTATCAATAGGTATAGGGAAATTTGATGGATTTCATATAGGTCATAAAAAAATAATAGAGGAAATTGTAAGGAAAAGTAAAAGCAAAAGAATAATTCCAGCCGTATTTACATTTAAAAACTTCCCAGTAGAATTTTATATTACTCAATGGGAAGAAAAATTAAATTTTTTTGAGAAATATGGAATTGAATTTTGTATATGGTGTGATTATGAAGAAATTTCCTTTTGGCAACCATTTGAATTTATTGAATATTTGAAATGTATAAATGTTCAATCTATAGTTGTGGGAAACGATTTCAGATTTGGTTCCCATAGAAAAGGCTCTATAGAAGATTTAAAAAAAGAATTTGAAGTTGATATTATAAAACCTGTTATTGTTGATAATCAGATAGTAAATTCTTCAAAAATTAGAGAATACTTAAAAAATGGTGATATAGAAAGTGTTAATAAATTTCTTGGAAGAATTTTTTCATTTAAAGGAAAGGTTATAACAGGTAATTCAAAAGGAAAAGATATTGGCTTTCCAACAGCAAATTTATATCTTTTAAATAATATAATTATTAAAGACGGAGTTTATGGTTGCTGGGTAAAATACAAAGATGAATTTTATAAAGGTGCCTTATCAATTGGCAATTGCCCTACATTTGATAATTGTGAGCATAAAATAGAAGTTTATATTATTGGCTTTGACAAAATTATTTATGGAGAAGTTATTGAAATATTTCCAATGATAAGAATAAGAGAACAGAAAAAGTTTAAAAATATAAACGAATTAAAAGAATCAATAGAAAAAGATGTAGAAGAAATAAATGAAAATTTAACATTTCCTTTTTAATATAAATATGGGTCTTTTGGTGGATTTGTTTTTTCTATTTCCTCTGCATATATCTTAATCTTTCCTTCCTCTATTTTCGCTTTTCCTTTTACTTTTACCCATTCTTCATTTTTTAATTCCTTCCCAGTTTCCGCTTTATATTCAACCTCAATTCCAAGTGGTGTTGCATCTGCTGCACAACATGTTATTAAAAATCTTATTAGTGTAAATTTTTCTTTTTCTTCACCTTTGTAAATAATCCCTTCTACCGCAACATCCTTATTATTTATTTCTTCTGGTTTTGTTTTTGAAAATGCAAGTATTTGTTTTATAGTCAATTTTTTATATTTCCCTTCAATTTCTATCTTTTCATATAATGATTTTAAAATATCCTCTGATGAAAATTCTGTTTGTATTCCTCTTTTAATCGCTACATAAGTAGGAAGTGTAGTTGGCTTAACTATTAAAAAAAGAAGAATAGGGAATAAAAAAACTATAAATGAAAGAATATCATAAACATCAATTTTTTTAAATTTTCTCAATTTTTTTGTTTCAACTACCAAAATAAAAATCAAAATCAAAATTCCAATTATAATATAAGGAAAGTAAAATTTTTTAACAAATATCTTAAAGTTTCCTGTTAATGAAATAAAGAGAAAAAATAAAAGATAAAAGAGGAAAACAAGAATTTTATAAAATTGAACATTTTTGAAAATTTTCATATTATCCTCCAATTATAAAACTTCCAATTATACCGAGAATAAAAAGTGTTAAAAATACACTTATCAAAAGTTTTTTAACAAATTTTGCCTTAAAAGCAGCAAAATAAACAATTATTAAAGAAATGCTCATCATAGGTCCGCTTATCATAAATATAATTTTAGAAATGGATGGTAAATAAGTAAATGAACTTGCGACAAAAGCATCAGCATAGGAACACAAAGATAGAATTATTGATAAAATCTGCATTGATAAAATTGAAAAAACTTTATTTTTAGCAATTAAAAGGAATGCATCCCTTGGAATGAATGTTGAAAATAATGAAGCAAGAGTTGCCCCAACAATTAAATATTTTCCCATAATTAAAAAATCATTTCCAGAGTGAATAAAAATTTCTTCAAATTTTTTAATATTTTCCTCATGTTCATGTTCTTCCTCATATTCTTTCAAAATTTCATTTTTATCAGAAGGAGAAATTAAAATACCAACAAAAACACTGCATATAAAAGCAAGAATAAATCTACCAAAAACAATTTTACCTGATGAGAATGCAAGATATGTAGAGAAAAGAGTTATTGGATTTATTATAGCAGTTGCAAGTAAATATGAAATCCCACCAGAAGGAGGTATTCCTTTTTTTATCAATCTTCTTGAAACAGGTATTTCTCCACAAGAGCAAACAGGAAAAAGAAAACCAAGAAATGAGCCCAAAATTGCTGAAATAAATCTATTTTTGGGAAATAATTTTTTAAATTTTTCTTCAGGAATTAAAGATCGGA
>CAZCUO010000148.1:0-22816 GCA_964502135.1 uncultured bacterium | reverse complement strand
CAAAAAGAGATCCATATATTCCATCTATTAGGGAAAAAGATTACTGGTATTCTATGTTAATTTTTCAGGCGGTTCCTAAAAAAGGATGGGGTGCTCCTGGTTTTTCTTTTATATGGTCTCCAACTTTGGGTTTGAACTGGTATGGTTCTTATATAGATGAGGAAGGGAAAACATGTAATTATAAAAATGCTCCAAATTTAGGGAATATAAAACTGAAATGGGAAGTAGATGAATGGAAGCATATAGCGGTAAGATGGAAAGGAGAAGAGATAAGTTTGTTTGTAGATGGAGAGAATTTAATAACAAGGAAGATTGATAGAAAAATTATGTTTGATAAAGAGGGTTGGATTGTAATAGGAAGAGGAGTAAATGATTTTGTAATAGATGAATTTTGTATATCAGGTAAAGCAAGGAGTGATGAAGAAATAAAAGAAAGGATGAAAAGCCCATTAAAGATTGACGAATATACACTTTTACTTGATAATTTTGAAAAAGTTGAAGGGAAACAGACAATAGCAGAAATAATATCAGGATTATCAAGAGAGAAAGGTGGAAAACTTGAGGAAATGATAATAAAAGAAGATAAAGAAAAATCAAATCCTGAAGATAAAGGATATGAGATAGTTGATGGCAAATTTGGGAAAGGGCTCAGATTTAAAACAATAATATTTTAAACTTAAGTCCTTGACTACCAAAGATTTGTGAACTTCGGAAGTTAGTAAAACAATTTAATTACCTTGTGAAACTTGTGGTTAAGTAAATAATAAAAAAGTAAAAATTCTACACACTGGATAAACCCTAAAAATTACAAAACAAACTAAAAATTGATAGAAAAATTAGGTTTAGCATTATTACTTATATCCAAGGTTATTAATACCAATAGAATCAAAAACTATAAGATATGATTTTCCAAAGGAGATATAATGTGAAACAAAAAGGGAAAATTATTTACCATTTCTTAAATAGTTGACTTTAAATAAAATTTGAAATAGAATTTTTAAAATGTGGGAATATTTATATTTTACGTGTTTTGTTATAACTTTTTTAATTTCATTATTTTTGACTTATTTTTTTGGTAATATTGCTAAAAAATTTAATATTGTTTCTTTGCCTTCTGAAAGAAGGATCCATAAAAAACCAACTCCACTTTTAGGAGGTCTTGGAATATTTTTCTCTTTTTTGATTGTTATTGTTTTAGGCATTATTTCTCTTAAATTGGGATTTATTCCAGAATTTGTTAAAAAATATATTGAAGGTATTTATTCGGTTCTGCCAAAACTAATAACAATAATTGCTGGAAGTATTTTGGTTATTTTCTTTGGTTTGATTGATGATGCTTATGAACTTAAACCACTTACAAAATTACTTTTTCAATTATTTACAGCAACAATTATTTTTATTTCAGGAATAAGAATTTCCTTTTTTATTCCAAATATTTTTATCTCATATTCAATAACAGTTTTCTGGATTGTTTTTATGATGAATAGTTTTAATTTACTTGACAATATGGATGGTTTAGCAGGAGGGGTAGCTTTTATCACAGGACTGATACTTTTTGTTTTTGCTTATGAGATGCGTCAGTTATTTGTTGCTACAATTTTATCTGTTTTTCTTGGAAGTATATTAGGTTTTCTTTTTCACAATTTTCATCCAGCAAAAATATTTATGGGAGAATGTGGAAGCAGTTTTATTGGATATTTTCTTGGAATAATTTCAATTATTTTAACCTATTATAAATATGAAGAAAGTAAAAATTTCTTGCCAGTTTTAATACCTTTGATTGTTTTTTCAGTTCCATTTTTTGATACATTTTCAGTTATTTTTATAAGATTAAAAAGGGGTTATTCAATTTTCAAAGCAGATAAAAATCATTTATCACATCGTCTTGTTTCTATTGGTATGACACAGAAACAAGCAGTTTTATTTATTTATCTTTTGACTTTAACAACAGGAATAAATGCTTTAATATTGAAAAATTTAAATATCTATGGAGGAATAGGAGTTCTTATTCAGGTTTGTTTAATTCTTGGGCTTGTTGGAATCTTGGAGTTTTTTGGAAGGACCAAAAATGAAAAAACTGATATTATCAATTGATTTAATTGAAGAAAAAAAGATTTACGATTTGGTAGATAAAATTGGGGATAGAGTTGATATTTATAAAGTGGGGTGGATTCCCTATTTGGTCTGTGGTAAAGAAATTATAAAAAAATTAAAAGACAAAAATAAGAAAGTGTTTATTGATTTTAAATTTTTTGATATCCCTAATACAGTGAAAAATACTATTAAGATTTTATGCGATTATGGAATTGATATGTTTACATTTCATCTTTTATCCGGTGAAAAAGTTTGTAAAAGCATTATTGAATTAAAGAAGGAATTAAAAAACGATGTTAAGGCAATAGGAGTTAGTATTTTGACCTCTTTTTCTGAAGAAGATATTAAAAAATTTGGATTAAATATTGAAATTAAAAAACTTGTATTAAATCTTGCCAAAATTGGTTATGAATGTGGAATAGATGGACTTGTATGTTCGGGTGAAGAATTGCCATTTTTAAGAGAAAAATTTCCTTCCCCTTTTTTAATAATAGTCCCTGGAATAAGAATAGAAAGGATAGATGACCAAAGAAGAATTATATCTGCAAAAGAGGCAATTAAAAATGGAGCAGATTTTATTGTTGTTGGTAGGCCCATTTATGATAGCCCAGAGCCAGTTAAAGTAGTTGATGAAATTTTAAAAGAGATAGAAGATGAGAAATAGAACTTGGATTGAAATTAATATAAAGAAAATAAGAAGAAATATTGAAAAAATTAAAAGATTTACAGGCAAAAAAATTCTTGCAAGTGTTAAATGTAATCTTTATGGCATGGGAGTAGAAGAAGTTGCAAAAGAGATAGATGATATAGTTGATTTTTATGGTGTTGCTTGTCTTGATGAAGCAATGGAATTAAAAAATTTAAATATTAAAAAACCAATTTTAATAATGGGAAGTTTATATCCAAAGGAAGTAAAAGAGTGTATTTTAAATGATATTAGAATTACCCTTTGTAACGATGAAGTTTTAAATGAGATAGTAAAGGTTTGTAAAAAATATCAGAAAAGGGCGATTGTTCATATAAAAGTAGATACAGGAATGGGAAGGATTGGTTTAAGAGAGAAAGAATTTTTGCCATTTATGGAAAAAGTGTATAAATTTGGTGGAATTGAAATAGAAGGTATATTTTCACACTTTGCAAATGCAGAAAATAGAGACAAAAGTTATTCCTATTATCAACTTGCTTTATTTGATAAATTTTTGAAAAGTATAGAAAATAAAATTAAAATTCCTTTAAAACATATTGCCAATTCTGCAGGTATTTTGAATATTCCAGAAAGTTATAAGAATTTTGATATGGTTAGAATTGGCCTTTTATTACTTGGTGTATATCCTGCAAGATATCTATCAAAAATAATTAAATTTGAGTGTGCCATTAGTTGTTTTACCAGAGTCAGTTTTATAAAAGAAGTTGAAAAAGGAGTTCCTTTAAGTTATGGTCTTACATTTACAACAAAAAGAAAGACAAAAGTTGCTACATGCTGTATTGGTTATGGAGATGGTTTAAGAAGAGCACTTTCAAATAAATATTTTTTAAAATGGAAAAATGAAAAACTAAGAATAATTGGGAATATATGTATGGATCAAACACTAATTGATGCCACAGGGAAAAATGTCAAGGTTGGTGATGTGATTAAAGTTTTTGGTAATGATTATGGAATTGAAAAAATGGCAGAAATTGTTAAAACTTGTCCTCAAGAAATATTGTGTGGATTTGGAAGTAAAAGGATTAATAAAATATATGTAAAATAAAAATGGAAGAAAAAATTAAACTTTGGATACAAAAGATAGAGAAATATATTGATGAAAAATTACCCAAGGAAAATGAAGAACCTAAAATATTAAATGAAGCAATAAGATATTCAGTTTTTTCGGGTGGAAAGAGATTAAGACCTTTACTTGTTTTATGTGTATGCGAGATTTTTGACATTGAATTTGAAAAAGTTTTGCCTATAGCATGTGGTATTGAACTTATTCATAATTTTTCTTTAATTCATGATGACCTACCTTCAATGGATAATGATGATTTTAGAAGGGGGCTTCCCACATGTCATAAAAAATTTGGAGAAGGTATTGCAATACTTGCAGGAGATACACTTTTGAGTTATGGTTTTAAATTTATTTCTGAAAGTGGGAAAATTGAAATTATTAAAGATATTGCTGATGCTATTGGATGTTATGGAATGGCAGGTGGGCAGGCACTTGATTTAATTTATAAAGGCAAAAAAATAGAGGAAAAAGAAAAGAGAAAAATTGATTATATGAAGACAGGAAAATTATTTGAAATCTGTTTTAAAATTCCTTTTTATTTTAAAAAAGTAAAAAAAGAGGATAAAAAGAATATTGAAAGAATTGCTAAGGATTTTGGAATTGCATTTCAGATAAGAGATGATATTGAAGATAAAGAAGGTGACATTGATTACTTAAGAAAAAAACTTAAAAAAATTTATTTTAGAATGAAAAAAAGAATTTTATTGCTTGGCAAAAAAGGTGAGACACTTTTATGGATTATGAATAAAATTTATAAAAAATTTTGATCCTTTTATTTTTATGTTATAATTTAAATTTGACTGGGAGGGAAAATGCCAGTTATAGAAACAAAAGAACTGACAAAATATTATTATCTTGGTAGGAATAAAGTTGTGGTTGGGCTTGAAAATGTTTCATTCAGTGTTGAGGAAGGCGAAATTTATGGAATTCTTGGTCCAAATGGAAGTGGGAAAACTACATGTCTTAAACTACTACTTGGAATTTTGTATCCAACAAAAGGAGAAATAAATATTCTTGGTAGAAATCAGTTTGATATAGAGATGAAAAAAAATGTTGGTTTTTTGCCAGAAAATCCTTATTATTATGATTATTTAACAGGTCCAGAGTTGCTGAGATTTTATGGAAGATTATTTGAACTACCTGAAAAAGTAATAAATGAGAGAATTGAAAAACTTTTATATCTTGTTAAATTAAATGATGCAAAGAAACTTGCATTGAGACATTATTCAAAAGGTATGCTTGAAAGAATAGGTCTTGCAGCAAGTTTAATAAATGACCCAAAGATTTTGATACTTGATGAACCAACAACAGGACTTGACCCTATTGGATGTATAGAAACAAGAGACCTTTTATTACAACTAAAAAAAGAAGGGAAAACAATTCTGCTTTCAAGTCATTTTCTTTCAGAGGTTGAGAGAGTTTGCGATAGAATAGCAATTTTTCATAAAGGATTCCTACTTACAACAGGAACATTGAAAGAACTTATGGAAAGATATGGAGTTACTGGACTTGAAGAACTATTCGTTAAAACAATTGAGGAATTTGATAAAAAGGAGAAACAAAAATGAGAAAAGTGTGGATTATTGGTTTAAATAGTTTTAGAGAATCGTTGAGAAAAAAGACATTATATATTTTACTTGTTGTTGCACTTATTGTAATTGGAGCAAGTAAAGCATTTTCATTTTTAACAGCAGAAGAAGAATTAAAGATGATTAAGGATGTGAGTTTTTCAAGTATAGAATTTTTTGGTGCTTTAATTGCAATTTTTATTTCCCTTACAACAATTTCAAATGAAATAGAAAAAAGGACAATATATACTTTATTTGCAAAGCCAATTACAAGACAAAATTTTTTCTTAGGGAAATTTGTTGGTATTGTTATGATATTATTTCTTAATTTTATACTTATGACTTTATTTTTTATGGGGCTTTTAATTTTCAAAAAAAGTCCACCTGATATTCAAGTATTTAAAACTCTCTTTTTAATTTTTATAGAACTCATTTTAATTGGTTCAATCACTTTAACTGTTGCTACATTTGCTTCTGATGCCTTCAATATTATATTTTCTGTTTTTTTATATATAGTCGGTCACTTAACATCTTATGGAAATCAACTTATAGAAAGAACAGAGAATATAATTTTGAAAGGACTTGGACAGATGCTTTATACTATTGTTCCAAACTATGAAAATTTTAATATAAGAGATAAAGTTGTTGTTGGCGTGGAAGTGAGTTGGAATTATGTTACAAAGACAACTATTTATGGGATATTATATATTTTAGTTGTTCTTTTAATTGGCTCATACTTTATTCAAAAGAGAGAGATATGAAAAGAAACTGGATTAGAATTTTTATCGCTTTAATATTATTTATTCCAATTGGTTTTTTACAGGTAAGTATTGATTATTCAAAAAAATTGGAAAATCTTGAAAGTAATATACTCCTTATGCCTGGACAAGTTGCAGGAAGTTTAGTATTAAGTGGATTTAAAGGCCTGGCAGCAGATTTATTATGGTTAAATATTGAAAATTACTGGCATTCTGGTCAGCATTATAAAATGCTTCCTTTGTTTGAAGCAATTGCATGGCTTCAACCAAATTATATAGTTGTATGGGCTGTTGGTGGATGGCATATGTCATATAATGTTTTTGCAACTGTAAGATCAAGAGGAGAGAATTTCTATGAAGAATTTAAAAAGATGGAAGAAAATATAAAAGAGAAAAATTTAAAAGAAAAGGCTAAAAGAATTGTTGAAGAGATAAAAGTTTTAATTGAAGGACTTGCAAGAGATTATGAAAAAACAGATAAGAAAATAGAAGAATATTTTGATATAACTGATAAATGTTTAGTTGAGATTGAAGAATTTAAAAAAAATAAAAAATTATATGAGATTCTATATGGTATGATAAATGTTCCAGTTGAGATGGTATTCTGGTATAGAAATGGTATTTCTTTTTTGAAAAAAGGAATTGCATATAATCCTGATAGATATGACCTTTATTTTGAACTTGGATGGACATATTATCACAAAGGAAGAGATTATCCTAATGCAGTTAGGTATCTTGAAAAAGCAATAAAGTTTCCGCATCCAGAATATGTGGATGATGTTCTTGCTCATGCCTATGAAAAAAATGGTCAAATTGATCTTGCGATAAAACAATGGGAAAAATTACTTGGAACTTCTTTTGATTCAATTGCAAAAAGAGCAATAGAAACATTAAAGAAAGGCGAACCATTCACACCATAAATGAAAAATTTAATTTTTGTTCTCTCTGCACCATCAGGCACTGGTAAAACAACAATTGTAAAAAAACTTAAAGATAAACTTAAAAATACAGAAATTGTTACAACTTATACAACAAGGAAACCTAGAAAAGGAGAAAAAAATGGGGTGGACTACTTTTTTGTTGGTAAAGATGAATTTGAGAAGATGGTAAAAGAGAATAAGTTTGCAGAGTGGAGTATAGTATATGGAAATTATTATGGCACACCCAAAGAGGAAATTGAAAGAATATTAAAAAATAAAAAAAATGTTTTACTCGTAATAGATACTCAAGGTGGATTAAAAATTAAAAAGAAGTATCCAGAAGCATATTTAATAGGAATTTTGCCACCTTCATTAAAAGAACAAGAAAATAGAATGAGAAAAAGAGGGGATTTGAGTGAGAAAGAAATAAATGAAAGGTTAAATAAATCTAAGGAAGAAAGAAAAATTCTCTTTAAACATTATAATTATCGCCTCATAAATAAAGATATTGAAAAGACAGTTGAAAGGATTAAAAGAATAATTGAAAAATTTTAAATTTATTTTAAAAATTCAAGTATTTTTCTTTCAAGTATTTCCTCTGGCATTGCTCCAATTATATTACCCACCACTTCACCATTTTTAAAAATAATAAATGTCGGGATAGACATAATACCAAATTCTGAGGCAATATCAGGATTTTCATCTACATTAACTTTTGCAAATACTATTTCATTTTTATATTTTTGTGCAAGTTTTTCAAAAATTGGAGCAACTATTTTGCATGGCATACACCAATTTGCCCAAAAATCAACAACAACTTTTTCATTATTTCTAATAATTTCTTTAAAATTTTCATTATTTAGATGATATATATTTTCTTCCATTTTATCCCCTTTAAGATAAATTTAAAAAGTGTTATATTATTATACCATGAATTTAAAATTAGAAAAAATATTGGAAAAATTATCTGACTTTGATAAAAATATAAGAGAAGAAAGTTTTCATCAAATTGTTGAATTAATAAAAAGGGGTAAAGTTAAAAAAGATTACGAATATAAAGGATATTTAAATGCACATATTCATACTTTTCATTCTTTTAACTATAAAAATTGGTCTCCTTTTAGAATTGTTTTTGAGGCATGGAAGAAAGGTTTGTTATATGTTGGAACAGTTGATTTTGATACACTTTGTGGTGTTGAAGAGACACTTTTGGCTGGAGAATTTCTTGAAATTAAAGTAATTAGTGGTTTTGAATCAAGGGTCTTTTTGAAAGAAATGAAAGATAAAGTTATAAATTCTCCAAATGAACCGGGTATATTTTATTTATGTGGAAAAGGATTTAAGAAAGTTCCTCAAAAAGGTAGTGAAGAATGGAAATTTTTTAAAAATTTAAAAAAAATTGCTCAAAATAGAAACAAAAAAATAATAAGAAAAATAAACAATTATTTGTCCGAAATTAAAATTGATTATAAAGATGATGTTTTGTCATTAACTCCATCTGAAAATCCAACAGAAAGACATATTGTACTTGCTTACTATATAAAATCAAAAAATCTTCTTGGTGAAAAAATATATAATTTTTGGTCTGAAGTTTTAAATATTGAGAAGGAGAAGATCAAAAAAATAGAATGTGAAAATATATCTCAACTATATGAAATTATAAGACAGAAATTGATTAAATTTGGTGGCCCAGGTTATGTAAAAGCAGAAAGCACTGATTTCCCATTATTTGACGATGTTGTAAAAATGACAGAAAAAGCAGGTGGAATTCCTATAGGAACATGGCTTGATGGAACAAATGAAGGTGAAAGAAATCCAGAAATTTTGATTGAATTGTTAAAAGAAAAAGGAATAAAAGGTATAACTATAATACCTGAGAGAAATTGGAATATAAAAGATAAAAAGGAAAAGGAAATAAAAGTAAAAAATCTTGACAAATTTATGGAGACCTGTATTAAAATGAATATGCCTGTTATTTGTGGAACTGAAATGAATAAATATGGTCAACCATTTGTTGATAATTTTAAAGTTCCAGAAATATCTAAATATCTTGATTATTTTGTTAAGAGTTATGAATATTTATTTCTGAAAAATGGGGAAGAAAAAAACAAAAGATGAAATTGAGGCATTATTTGAGATAAGTAAAGCAATTACATCAGATATGTATATTGAGGATATTCTTAAATTAATTGTTAATGTTACTGCTGAAGTTTTTAAGTCAAAAATATGTTCAATTTTACTATATGATGAGAAAGAGGGAGTTTTAAAAATAAGAGCGACACAAGCAATGAGTGATGAATATTTGAAAAAGACACCATTAAAACCAGGTGAAGGAATTGCCGGCAAAGTTTTTGAATCTAAAAAGCCAATTATAGTTGAAGATGTAAGAGAGGAAAAAGAATATAAATATAGGGATATTGCCATAAAAGAAGGACTTGTTTCTTTACTTTCTGTTCCAATGATAGTTAGGAATAGAGCAATAGGAGTTTTAAATGTTTATACCACTGAACCACATAAATTTACAAAAAAAGAGATAGAAGCGATTTTATCTATTGCAAATCAGTCAGCAATAGTTATAGAAAATACTGAACTAATGGTAAAAACTAAAATACTTGAAGAAGAACTTGAAACAAGGAAAAAAGTTGAAAAAGCAAAAGGTATTTTAATGAAAGAAGAGGGAATTACAGAAGAAGAAGCATATAATAGATTAAGAAAATTTAGTATGGATAAAAGAATAAGTATGAAGGAAATTGCTGAGGCAATAATTCTTGCGTATGAACTTAAAAAGAAGTAAAATAATAAAAATTTTATATGAGTCTAAAAAGAAAAATAAAAAAAATTGTAAGTTTGATAGAAGATAAGAAAGGAGAAAATATAATTGTTCTTGATTTAAAAGGATTAACTTGGATAACAGATTATTTTATTATAACTTCTGGTGATTCTCAAATTCAGACAAAGGCAATAGCAGAAAATATACTTACAAATGTAGAAGAAATTCCTATTTCTGTGGAAGGCATAGATGATGGTAAATGGATTCTTATTGATTACGGTGAAATAATAGTTCATATTTTTTTAAATGAAACAAGAGATTATTATAAACTTGAAAAATTGTGGGCTGATGCAAAAATTGTGGAAATTTAACTCTTTTTTAATCTATTTACATATTCTATAACTTTATTAACTGCCTCAGCAAGCGATTTATAAAAATCTTTTTTTCTCAATTTGATTGGTTCAATTTCTTTTCCCTCTGCAATTTCATTTAATATTTTTTCAATTCTATATAAGGGACCTGCTACTCTATGTAAAAACTTTATTTCAAGATAAAAAACAAGAATAAAAAGGAATAAAACAAAAATTCCAATTCTTTTCAGTAAGAGAAGATTAACATTTTTTATTATTTCATAAGCATTTATAAACTTATTTTCAAGTTCAAATTGTGAGAGTATTGTATTTAAAGTGATATAATATGTAAGTCCTCCAACAATTATTATCACAATAAGAATGAAATAGATTGTAATGCCACTAAAAATAAATTGAACTGGTTTGTTAATTAATATTTTCCTTCTTTTATTAATTTTTTTCTCCATTTTTTATTCCTTTATTCCTGAAAATTTGGATATTTGTTTGAAATCCATACAATATCTTTATTATAACCATTTCCTCCTTCTTTGCCATCTTTTCCATAACTTCCAAGTATAAAATATTCTCCAGTAGGCATATTATCAACAATTATACTGAAATAAAGAAAATCTCCAGGAGTACTTCTTGCCCATGTAAGTAAATTATTTTCATCAAGAAGATTTATTTCTTTTTCAATTATCTGTGGTCTTGGATTATTTCTAAATTCATTTTCTTTTACAATTTCAACCCCATTTAAATATATATGGCATGAAGTTACACCATAATTTTCAACCCTTATTTTCCCTTTCCCTGCAATTGCATCAAAAGTTGCTGTAAATGTATCTGGTTTTCCAGTAACTCTTGGTAATCTGGGAGAGGAAAAAACAGTTGTAGGGGGGATTTTATAAAAATAAGGGTTTCCCCATGGGTCAACAGGTATATTATTTGTATATGGTCCATCCCATCCATTTTCTTGTAATTTTGGAGGTGAATTTTTTGTTAAATCAGAAAGAAAGGCAGGATAAGTTCCAGTATCATTTTTAACCTCTTCCAAGAGTAATGCTAATTGTGATATCTGGGCTTTAGCACTAACTACTTTTGCCTTGTTTATAATATTTTTTATTGCAAAAGATATCCCGGTTATTAGAATTGAAAATATAAAGAAAAAAACTAAAATTTCAGTTAAAACGAATCCTTTTTTCATTAATCTCTCCATTTTTATTTTACTTTCTTTTTTACTATGTTGTCAATCTTGATTTTTTTCTGTATAATTATTTCAGTATGAAAATAAATAGAAAAATTTTTAGGGAATATGATATTAGAGGAGTTTATGAAAGTGATTTTAAAGGGGATCTTCCATATTTTATTGGCAGAGCATTTGCTTCATATGTTAGAAGAAAAAATATTAGTGAAGTAAGCGTTGGTGGAGATAATAGATTAACAACACCAGAGATAAAAGAAAAACTTATTAAAGGATTAACTGACAGTGGTGTGAATGTAATTGATATAGGGATAGTCCCTACTCCACTTTTGTATTTTTCAGTTCACTTTTATAAATATGGTTCAGGAATAATGGTTACGGCGAGTCATAATCCACCAGAGTTCAATGGTTTCAAAATGATTTTAAGTGAAGGGAGTTTATATGGTAATGAGATACAGAAGATTGCTGACATGATTGAAATAGAAGACTTTGAAAAAGGAAATGGAAAAGTTGAAATTAAGGAAGTAATTGATGATTATATAAGATTTATGGAAGAAAGATTTAAATTTAATAAAAAGTTTAAAGTTGGTATTGATACAGGTAATGGAACAGTAGGACCATTGATAGAAAAACTTTTTAAGAAAATTGGAATTGAATTTATTGGTTTATATATGGAAAGTGACGGACATTTTCCAAACCATTTACCCGACCCTGTTGTCCCAGAAAATTTGAAAGATTTAATTGAAATAGTTAAAAAATATAATCTTGATTGCGGTTTTGGATTTGATGGAGATGGAGACCGACTTGGAGTAATTGATGAAAATGGAAATATATTATGGGGAGATCAGTTGTTGATAGTATACGCAAAAGAAATTTTAAAAGAGAAAAAAGGTGAAAAAATTATTTTTGATGTTAAGTGTTCCAGAGCGCTTGAAGAAGAAATAGAAAAGATGGGTGGAATTCCTTTAATGTGGAAAACAGGTCATTCCTTAATTGAAAATAAGTTACATCAAGAAAAAGCCCCTATTGCAGGAGAACTTTCAGGTCATTTATATTTTGCAGATGAATATTTTGGTTATGACGATGCGATATATGCTTCTTTAAGATTATTAAGAATTATGGATAAAGAAGAAAAAAGATTATCTGAATTTTTTGTAAATGTTAAAAAATATTATTCCACACCTGAAATTAGAATAGAGGTAAGTGATGACAATAAATTTGAAATAGTTGAGAAAATTAAAAATTATTTTTCAAAAAAATATAAAATAAATGATATTGATGGTGTTAAGGTTTATTATCCAAATGGATGGGCTCTTGTTAGGGCTTCAAATACTCAACCCGCTCTTGTTGTAAGAATTGAAGGAGAAACAGAAAGGGAACTTGAGAAAATTAAAGAAGAATTTATGGAAGTGATAGAAAAGTTCAAATGAAAGGGGGTGGAGGATATGAAATGTCCATTGAGATTAAGATTACAAAAAAGGCCTCTTGGAGAAGCAGCATTTGGTGTTCCTGAACAAGTTGAGGATTTTGATTTATGCATAGAGGAAAATTGTGCTTGGTGGGATGAAAAAAATAAAGGATGTATAATGAGACATATTATAGCAATTGATGAAAAACTTGAAATATTAAAAGAAAAAATATAAGGAGGTAGAAGAAATGAAAAAAATAATTTTTATTTTGTTAAGTTTTTTATTTATCTTTGGTGTATGCGCGGAAAAGAAAGCACCTGATTTTAAATTAAATACAATTGATGGTAAGGAAATAAAACTTTCTGACTTTAAAGGGAAAAAAGTTATATTAAATTTCTTGGCAACTTGGTGTCCTCCCTGTAGAGCAGAAATTCCTTATTTTGTTAAATTTTATAATGAGAATAAAAATAGGGTTGAAATTATAGGTATAGTAGTTGGTAGTAAAGAAAGTGAGGTCGCTGAAATTGTTAGAAAGTATAAAATAACATATCCAATTTGTATAAGTAATAAAGAGATTGAAAAATTATATGGTCCTATAAATGCAGTTCCAACAAGTTTTATAATTGATGAAAATGGATATTTAAAAGAAAAAAAGATAGGAATAATAACAGAAGAGGAACTGAAAGGGATATTGAAATGAAAATAGAAGAAGTTATAAAACTTTTGATGGAGAAAGAAAATATAAGAGAGGACCAAATTAATATAGTTTTGAAAGAAAAGGAGAAAACAGGGCAACCATTTGGATATTTACTTATAAAATTTGGACTTATTTCTGCTGAAAGATGGTATAATTTTGCTTTAAGGGAACTTAAGGCAATTTCTATTAAATTAAGTGAAATGAATATTGATAAAGAAGTTTTAAAATCATTACCTGAGTTTACATGTAGAAAATATAGGGTAGTTCCTATTTTTAAAGGAGGTAATAAAATAGTTTGTGGAATGGTTGATCCAACAGATGAGGATGTAATAAATGAATTAAAAAAAATATCTGGAATGGAAATTGAAACAAGATTGGTTAAAGAGTTTGAAGTTAAAGAAATAATTGAAACATTAATTTCCCATGGAGGACTTGATGTTATTTCTCCTGTTGAAGAAAAAATTTCTGAAGAAAAAATTTTTAAACCATTAAAAGTAAAGGAAGTTTCTGAATCCACTGCTGTTGGTATTGTTGAGGAAATTATTTTAAAAGCAACTGAATTAAAAGCCACAGATATACATCTTGAAATAGAAGAGGAGGGTTTGAGATTAAGATATAGAATAAATGGCCTTTTGTATGAATTCCCTCCACCTCCTCTTGAATTATATCCTTCAATAGTTTCCCACATAAAAGTTCTTTCAAATCTTGATATAGCTGAAAAGAGAGTTCCTCAAGATGGTTATTTTAAAATGAAATTATATGGAAGAGATATTGATTTAAGAGTATCCACATTTCCAACAATATTTGGTGAAAATGTTGCTTTAAGGGTTCTTGATAAAAAAAATATAATTTCTGGTCTTGAACAACTTGGATTTTTTCCAGAGGTTCTTCATAGGTGGAGGATTCTACTTGATGAACCATATGGAATGCTTCTTGTTACAGGTCCAACGGGCAGTGGCAAGACAACAACTTTATACTCTTCTTTAAATGAACTTGATAGTATCCATAAAAAAATTATAACTGTTGAGGATCCGGTTGAATACCATCTCAAAAATATTAACCAAACACAAGTAAATCCTAAAGCAGGTTTAACCTTTTCTGTAGCATTAAGATCAATTTTAAGACAAGACCCAGACATAATAATGATTGGGGAGATTAGGGATATTGAAACAGCAGAAATTGCTTTTAGATCTGCACAGACAGGACATCTTGTTCTTTCCACTCTTCATACAAATACTGCACCAGGAGCAATTATACGACTTCTTGATATGGGGGTTGAGCCATATTTAATTTCTTCTTCTTTAATAGGTGTTTTAAATCAACGACTTGTAAGAAAAATATGTAATTCTTGTAAGGAAGAATATAAACCATATACTGAAGAAATCAAATTACTTGCACCAGAACTATGTGAGAAAGAAGGAATAAAATTTTATAGAGGGAAGGGTTGCCATCTTTGTAATGGCACTGGATATGGCGGAAGGACTGGGATTTTTGAATTAATGGTTATAAATGAAGAATTAAGAAGAACAATAATAAAAAATCCAGATTTATCTGAAATAAAAGAAGTAGCAAGAAAATCAGGAATGGAAACTTTAAGAGAGGATGGAATAAAAAAAGTGTTAGCAGGTATAACAACAATTTCAGAAGTTTTATATACTACAAGGAAAGAAGATTGAATTAGTAATTTAATGCATCCTTTCCAACTTCATGTTTAATAATTTTTATATAATTTTTAAGATTTTCAAATGAAATAGGGTCAATTTCCACAAAATTTAATCCATTTATAAAAACATTTCTAATTTTTTCTTTATATATTAATTTGGCTTTTGCAGAAAAAGGGAAAGATTTTCTTTTAATTTGAAATATTGTTTCAATATCATATATGATATTTTCTTTTAAAGGTAAATTTGTTTCAATTTTTATTCCCGAGAGAGAGATATCTATTATACTTCCTAATATATCCTCCCTATGAAAAAATCCTATTTTTGCACTCAATCTAACAGGGATAAGAGATATTTCATATCTTTCGTCTTTTCTCCTTTCTTGTAAAACATCTGTTTCTGCCAAAAAAATCATTCTTTCTCTTCCTTGAGAAAAAATTTTCCCAGAAATTAAAAATTTTTTCCCTTCTTTTTCAAAAAAAATTTCTACTCTTTTACCAATCTCTACAGGAATTATCTTTGTTTCTGGTGGGACAGAAATTGTAATTTTCCCCCATTTGTCAACATCAATTACTTCTCCTTTTATTTTTTCATTATCAATAAAAATTGATATATTTTTAATTTCTTTCAAATCCTCTAACCTCATTCTAAGTTAATTTTACCCCCAAATTTTGAAAAATTTAAATCTTTTAAGTATAATTATTAAATTTGTAGAATAACAATTAAAGGACTCAAAAATGGTAATAGTTAAAATAAGACCTGGATACGTTATAAAGGGATATATATTAAAGGAAATGGTAGGTTCTGGTGGTTTTTCCACAGTATATAAAGCAGAAACAATTGAACCCAAACCTTTATACGCATCAATAATTGCAGTTAAAGTTTTGCATCCAAGACGTCTTGAAAAATCTCAAATAAAACAGTTTATAAAAGAAGGGAAAATTGCCATGAACTTGGAGCATCCAAACATTGTCAAAGTTTTTGATGTTGTTCAACAAGATGGAAATTTTTTCATTTTGATGGAATTTGTTGATATAGATTTAATGAAAGCGATGAGAAATAGAAAAGAAATGTTTAACGAAGAAAATATAATGGATATCATCATTAAATCTGCAAGGGGGATATCTTATCTCCATAAAAATGGTATAATTCATAAAGATATAAATCCATCAAATATTTTGATTTCATATTCACTTGATAAAGTTAAAATTACTGATTTTGGATTAGCAAAAATAAGGAAAAGGTTTTTTCTTAATTTTGGTAGAGAATTTAGAGGAGGCACAGAAGGATATGTCCCACCTGAATACTATGAAGGAGAAATTGTTGATGAAAGAAGTGATATTTATTCTTTTGGGAAAACAATTGAAAAAATATACATTGAACTTGGTTTTAAAATGCCTGAGAATGTAAAAAATTTAATTAAAATTGCAACAGACCCAAAGCCAGAAAACAGATTTGAAAGTATGGATGGCATTCTTTATATTCTTGAAAATAGGGAAAATTAATATGGTAAAGTTTGTTTATACTGCAGAATTTTTAAAATATAAAGAAATTTCTCATCCTGAATCTCCTGAAAGAGTTGAAAGTATTGTCAATTATTTTAAAGAAAAAGGTAAATTTGATTTTGTTGAACCAAATCCTTGCACAGAAGAAGATTTACTGCTTGTTCATACGCCAGAACTGATTAGAAAAGTTAAAGAAAATGATTTTTTTGACCCAGATTGTCCAAACATTCCTAATATTTTTTATTTCGCATCTTTATCGTGTGGTTCTGCAATAAAAGCAAGCCAAATTTCACTTGAGGGATATATTGGTTTTTCTCTTGGAAGGCCACCGGGACATCATGCAAGTAAAAATACTATTGGTGGGTTCTGTTATTTCAATAATATGGCAGTTGCAGTTAAAAAATTAATATTAAGAAATTTTAAAGTTGCAATTCTTGATATAGATGGCCATCATGGAAATGGGACAGAAGAGATTTTGAAAGGGGAAAAAAACGTTATTTATTTGTCAATACACCAATTTCCGGCTTACCCTGGAACAGGAAAATATTCTTTTGATAATTGTTATAATTTTCCTGTTGCACCATATTCAAGTTCTAAAGTTTACATGGAAAAGTTTGATAAATGTATTGAAATAATAAAAAGTTTTTCTCCTGATATAATTGGAATTTCAGCAGGTTTTGATGCTTACAAGGACGATCCCTTATTAAACCTTCCTTTAGATGAAACTGATTATTATTTAATGGGGAAAAAAATTGGTTCTCTTGGCAAAAAAATATTTTTAATTTTAGAAGGAGGATATAATATATTGAAAATAGGGAATCTATGTTATTGTTTCGTTAATGGGATTTTAAATGGTTTAGATAAAAAATAAAATGGATAGAATATTTTTTGAAAATAAAAACTATTTTCTTCTAGATGGAGCGATGGGAACATATTTGGAAAAAATTGGTTTTAAAGGGATTACCCCTGAAATTGCAAATATTGAAAAAAGAGAAATTATTGAAAGAATACATTATGAATACTGTCAAAGTGGAGCCGAGATTATTTTAACTAACACATTTGGAGCCAATAGACATATATTAAAAAAGAAAAAACTTGAAGATAAACTTGAAAAAATTATTAAAGAAGGATTTAATGCCGCTTTTAAGGTAAAAAATGAATTTAAAAATATTTTAATTGCAGGAGATATAGGTCCAATTGGTGAAATAATTTTTCCTTATGGTGATATTGAACCAAAAGAAGTTGAAAAAATTTTTTATGAGATTGGAAAAATATTTGAAGATACAGGAGTAGATTTTCTTGTTCTTGAAACATTTCAAGATTTAGAAGAACTTAAAATCGCTTATTCCACATTAAAGGAAAAAACATCATTTTTTATTATCCCATGTTTAACTTTTAATTCAAGAAAAGAATTTAGAACATTGATGGGCCAGAAAATAGAAGATTATATAAAATGGACTTATGAAAATAAAATTACAATAATTGGTTCTAATTGTGGTTTGAATTCAGAAGAAATGTATGAGTTTGTGAAAATTATTATAAATTTGACGGATAAGGATTTATGGATCAAACCTAATGCAGGAAAACCAATAATTAAAAATGGAGAAATTGAGTATGAAGAAGATATTGAAAAATTTACAGAAAATTGTTTAAAAATGGTAAAAACTGGTGTAAAATTCATAGGAGGGTGTTGCGGAACTACGCCTTTATACATTAAGAATTTAAAAGAAAAATTAGATGAAAGTTGCTAAAGTTATTTTTGATATTCCTATTGAAAGAGAATTTTTATATCTTTGTGAAGACAATCTAAAAAAATTTACTCGCGTACTTGTTCCCCTTGGAAATAGAAAAAGGAAAGGTTTTGTTATAGGAATTGAAAAAGAGATAAAAAAGGATATTGAATATAAATGGATAAAAAAAGTATATGACACAACATCATTGATAACAGATGAAATTTATCATTTTTTAAAAATTTTATCAAAAAAGTATTATTGCTCACTTGGGCAGACAATTTTTTCAATTATTGGGAACTTTCCTTTAAAATATAATTTTGAATTTCAAAACCAAGAGAAAATCACAACACAGGAAAGATTTGAGTATAAGAAAGAAATTTATCTTTTTGATAACAAAGAAGAAAAATTTAGATTTTATATTGAACTTATTGAAAAAACAAAAAATTCTTTGATAATAATGTTTCCTGAAGTTTCAATGGTAGAAGAATTTTTTTCTTTTATTTTAGGCAGATTTGATAGAAAAGTTTTGAAATATTATGGTGAAATGGGAAGGCATGAGAGATTTAACAATTATTTAACTGGATTAAAAGAGAAAAATTTGATAATTATTGGAACAAGAATTTCTGTTTTTTTACCTTTACAGGATTTAAGTTTGATAATTATTGATTCTTATACAGACCCATCATATAGAGAGAAAAAATCACCAAAATTTAATTTAGTTGAAGTTGCTGAAATAAGGTCTTCTTTAAAAAAGATCCCCCTTATTATGACTTCCTATACCTTTTCAGTTGATGATTATTATGAAAGTAAAAATAATCGCCTAACTCTTATAGATAGAAGGGATTTTAATAGATTACCAGAGGTTCTCATAATTAATAAAAAAAGAAGTGAAATTGATAAAAAAATAGGATTTTTAACAAAATTTACATCTTCTATAATTGAGGAGACAATTTTAAAAGGTGAAAAAGTTGCTATTATTCATAATAGAAAGGGAAGTTGGAAAACGTTTAAATGTGAAAATTGTGGGCATGTTTTAAGATGTAAAAATTGCAATTCAATACTTATTTTGTCTAAAGAAAATAAACTTTTTTGTAAATATTGCAGGGGTTTTGAAAATATAGTTAAAATATGTCAAAAATGTGGAAGTAAAAGAATAACAGAAAGAATTATAGGAATTGAGAAAATTTATAGAATTCTCAAAGGACTTTATACTGATTTTAAGATAAAAAAATATACAGCAGAAGAAAGAAATATAGAAGAAGTTGATATTTTTGTTGGCACAACAATTATTAAAAAAATTTTAGTTAAGTTTGATTTTGGAACAATTATTTTCCCTCATGCAGATTCATTTTTAAATATTCCCTATTATAATTCAGAAGAGATTTTTTTTATTACTTTGAATGAGTTTTTATGGGAATTAAAAAGAGATTCTAAATTAATTATTGAAACAAAAAATCCAAATTTAGAAATTTTTAATTCCTTGAAAAACAAAAATTTTAATGAATTTTATGAAAAGGAATTAAAAATAAGGAAACTTTTGGAATATCCACCTTTTTCAGATTTAATAATGATTGAAATTCCAATTAAGAAAAGCAAAATTTTTGAAAGTAGACTAAATATTTTAAAACAAATAATTGAAAATAGTGGAGGCCAAATTTTATCTTTTGATATAATTGAGAATAAAAAAAAGGGGAAAATTGTGAAAATTGTTGTTAAAATAGAAAGAGATAAAGGACTTGATTTTCAGAAAATAATGGAAATGAAAGAAAAACTTAATTTTAAAATAGAAATTAACCCTGAGATTATTTAAAGGTAAAATAATAAAAAATGAGGGGACTTTTTAATTCGGGTTCTCAAAAGATAAAAGAAGGAAATTTGCCTTTACCTATTAGAGTAAGACCAGAAAAACTTGAAGATTTTTTTGGACAGGAACATATACTTGGAATTGGGAAACCTCTAAGAAAAATTATAGAGAGTGATAAAATTCCATCTTTAATTTTTTATGGTCCTCCAGGTTGTGGGAAAACAGCTCTTGCAATGATAATTGCAAATATCACAAAGAAAAATTTTGTATATTTAAATGCTGTTACTGCTACAGTTTCAGATGTTAGAGAAGTCATTAATGAAGCACGAAAGATTTTAAAAATAGAAGGAAGAAGGACAATTTTATTCCTTGATGAGATTTCACATTTTAATAAACTTCAGCA
Organism: uncultured bacterium; assembly: GCA_964502135.1. Taxonomy (GTDB): domain Bacteria; phylum Ratteibacteria; class UBA8468; order B48-G9; family JAFGKM01; genus JAMWDI01. The sequence continues at coordinate 2,174 of CAZCUO010000148.1, read as the reverse complement.
AGATGCACTTTTGAAAGATGTTGAGGATGGAACAATTATATTAATAGGAGCAACTATTTATAATCCATTTTTTTATATAAATACACCATTACTCTCAAGAGCACTTATATTTGAATTTAAGCCATTAAGTGATGAAAATATAAAAAAAATTATAGAGAATGCTTTAAAAAATAAAAAAGGTCTTGGAAAATATAAAATTAAAATAACAGAACAAGCAATAGAATTTATATGTAAAAAAAGTCAAGGAGATGCAAGAAAAGCATTAAATATTCTTGAATTTTCTGTTTTAACTTCAGAGACAGATAAAGATGGATATATTTTGATTGATTTAAATAGGATAAAAGAATGTGTTGATAAATATTTTATTTATGATAGAAGTGATGATGCTCATTATGACACAATTTCTGCTTTTATAAAAAGTATGAGAGGTTCTGACCCTGACAGTGCTTTATATTACCTTGCAAGAATGATTGTAAGTGGAGAAGACCCAAGATTTATAGCAAGAAGAATGCTTATTTTTGCTTCTGAAGATATTGGAAATGCAGACCCTCAAGCATTAATTCTTGCAAATTCCTGCTATCAAGCAGTTGAAGTTGTTGGAATGCCAGAAGCAAAAATTATTCTTGCTCAAACTGTAATATATTTATCAACTGCTCCTAAATGTAATTCTTCATATCTTGCAATTGAAAAAGCGATTGAAGAAGTTGAAAATGAAAGGGTAGAAGAGGTGCCAAACCATTTAAAAGGAACTGGTTATAAAGGAGCAGAAAAACTTGGTAGAGGAAAAGATTATTTATATCCACATGATTTTCCTAATCATTTTGTGGTCCAAAAATATAGAGAAGTAGAAAAAAGATTTTATTTCCCACAAGATATAGGATACGAAAGTAAAATAAAAAAGTTTCTTGAAGAAATTGAGAGATTAAAGAATGAACAAAAAAATATTGAGAGAAAAAATAAGGAGGATAAGAGAGAGTATTAATGAAAAGGTTTGGAGAGAAAATAGTTTTATAATTCAAAAAAAATTTATTGAGACAGAATATTATAAAAATTCAAATTCAATATTTACTTATTTTGCTTTTGATAGAGAAGTAATTACAGAAGAAATAATAAAAAAAGCCATTGAAGATAATAAAATTATATGTTTACCTTTCATTGATTGGAAAAACAAAGTTTTAATTCCTTCTTTAATATATAATCTTGATGAAATAATAACGTTCAAAAAAATTCCTATTCCAAAAATTTTAAGGCCATTTGCAAAAGAAAAAATAGACATTGTTATTGTTCCTGGTGTTGTATTTGATATATATAAAAATAGAATAGGAATGGGTGGTGGTTTTTATGATAAATTTTTAAAAGAAATATCGGAAAAAACAAAAAAAATTGCCCTTGCTTTTGAATGTCAAGTTTTTAAAGAAAAATTACCTGTTGATGAAAATGATGTAAAAGTTGATATAATTATAACAGAAAAAAGAATAATTATGTAAATTTTATTTCAATTTAAATTCTTTAATCAACATCTCTCTCCCTTTTTCATATCTTCTGACCTGTTGAAACAAATGTTCTCAACAGGCATTATGCCATAACCATGCAAAAGATAAATTTTCAATTGCACATACTCCAGCAACTGTAGGTATTTTTTCAAAAATCATATAATAAAGTTTGCGAGCATTCATTATAACACCATATTTTAAACCCAATCTCTGGAGAACATTTAAATCCTTTAAATCACAGTATAAACTACAACGACCCATATTACCAATACAATCATTATATTGCTTATTATAATATGGACATGGTGCACATATCATCCAATCTGCTTTAGAAACAAGGTGAATTTTTATATTTGGATTTTTTATTAAAAATTGTATCATCTCAGGTAGGTTATCTTCTTTAAATGGTGGTCTAATTCCTCCCCCATATTGACATACTGCACATAACAAAAGATGGGGACGAACTTTTATAACTTTGTTTTTATACATTGCTTCTAATGATTTTTCTTTTTCCAGTTCCATTTCTTTTTTATCTCTTGGAGGGATAAGAATCTCTATGCTATTTTTATGTCCTTTTTCATAAAAACCTTTTTTTGCCTTTTGACAACCTTTCCATGCCTCTGAAGTTATTTCATCGTAACCACATATTCCAGAAACTGTTTTAATTCTATCCCATATTCT
>CAZCUO010000147.1:0-15105 GCA_964502135.1 uncultured bacterium | reverse complement strand
CTTTGCTATTTTTCTCAATGCAGAATTTGGTTTTTTAGGTGTCATTGTTCTAACATATAAACAAACACCCTTTTTAAATGGATTTTTTTCAAGTGCAGTTGATCTTGATTTCTTAATTTTTGGTTTTCTTCTCTTTCTTATTAACTGGTTAATTGTTGGCATTTTACCTCCTTGTTATATATATTGATATTCTTCTACTTTTTCCTCTTTCTTTTCAAATATACCAGTTCCAGCAGGAATCAATCTTCCAAGAATAACATTTTCTTTCAACCCTTCAAGATAATCCTCAGCACCTAAAACTGCTGCATCTGTCAAGACTCTCATTGTTTCCTGGAAAGACGCCGCAGATATAAAACTTTCACATGTGAGAGCAACTTTTGTGATACCAAGAACTAATGGTTTAAATGTTGCAGGTTTTTTACCTTTTGGCAATGATTCATTTATTTTCTGTATTTCATATCTATTTATTTCTTCTCCTTCAAGTAAATATGTATCTCCTGGGTCTTCCACTCTAACTCTTGAAAGCATCTGTCTTATTATTACTTCTATATGCTTATCATTTATTTTAACTCCCTCAATTCTATAAACTTTTTGAATTTCATTTAAAAGGTATTCCATAACTTTTTTCTCTCCTTGAATTCTCAAAATATCATTTAATGATTTAAATCCATCTGTTAATTCTGTTCCAGGAAGTACTTTATCTCCTTCGCTCACTACAATTGTTTTACCATATGGAATAATATACTCCCTTACTTCATTTGTCTCTTCATTTTCAACGACAACTTTTCTCATACCTTTTTCCATTTTAACATGAACAATTCCCTCTATTTCTGAAAGTATTGCTGGATTTTTTGGAGATCTTGCTTCAAATAGGTCAGATACTCTCGGTAAACCACCTGTAATATCCTGAATTCTTCCAACTGTTCTTGGTGTTTTTGCAATTATATCACCCGGAGAAACTTTATCACCTTCATTTACAATTATATGAGCACCTATTGGAATATGATAACTTCCCACAATTTTTCCATTTTCATCATAAAGAACTATTTGTGGATCCATTTCTTCTTTATGTGGAATTACAATTAAATTTCTTCTTTTTGCTATAGTATCTACTTCTTCTTTCACTGTTTTTCCAACTTCAATATCTTTATATTTAACAACTCCTCCCTTATCAACAACAACAGGAATTGAATATGGATCCCATTTTGCAATTGTATCACCTTTTTTAACTCTCTCTCCATTTTCAAATTCTATAATGCTACCAACTCTTAATGTATATCTTTCAACTTCTCTATCCCTATCATCAACAATTATAATACCTCCTTCTCTCTGGCAAACAATATTTTTACCTTCTTTATTCTTTACTACTTTCAAATCTTCAAGATATTTAATTATTCCATCAGATTTACTTGTTAATGAAGATGGACCAACGCCTCTTGAAGCAGTTCCACCCGTGTGGAATGTTCTTAAAGTTAATTGTGTTCCTGGTTCTCCTATTGATTGTGCTGCAACAATACCAACTGCTTCTCCAATATTAACAAGTTTCTTTCTTGATAAATCCCATCCATAACATTTTGCACAAACTCCTTTTTCTGCTCTACATGTTAAAACACTTCTTATTTTTATCTTATTTGTAAGTAATAAACCTTCTTCTTTTGCTTTTATGATCATATCCGCCTTTTCTTCATCTATAACTTCTCCACTTTTAACTATAACTTCGCCAAGAATATTAACAACATCATCAAGTGCTACTCTTCCAATAATCCTTTCTTTTAATGGAATTATTTCTTCATCTCCTTCAACAAGTGGACTAGCGTAAATACCTTCCAATGTTCCACAATCATATTGAGTAACTATAACTGAATGGGCAACATCAACTAATCTTCTACTTAAATATCCTGCTTCTGATGTCTTTAATGCTGTATCAACAAGTCCTTTTCTTCCACCATGAACTGAAATGAAATATTCAAAAACAGAAAGCCCCTCTTTAAAGTTTGAAATAACTGGTGTTTCTATAATTTCTCCAATTCCTCCTGTAAATTTCTTTGTTGGCCTTACCATTAGTCCTCTCATACCTGCTAATTGTGCAACTTGCGATTTATTACCTCTTGCTCCTGAAGACACCATCAAATAAATAGGATTAATTCTAAATGGTTTTGTATTCACATCATTTTTTATTTTATTCATTACAATTTCCATTAATTCGTTACTTACAGAAGTCCATATATCAATCTTTCTATTATATCTTTCACCTTCTGAAATTATACCTTTTCTATAATTTTTCTCAACTTTCTCAACCTCTGCTTTTGCTTCACTTATCAATTTATCTTTTTCTTTAGGAACAATAAGGTCATCAATTCCAATTGTAATTCCACTAACTGTTGCATAATAAAATCCAAGTTCTTTGCAAGCATCAAGAAATTCAACTGTCTTTTCATATCCACATTTTGTAAACATTTCTTCTATTAATTTTTCTAATGAATTTGATTCAAAAATGGTATTTTTGAAAGGAATCTCAGGTGGTAAAATTTCATTAAATATAATTCTTCCAACTGTTGTCTTAATAACTTTGCCATTTTCATCTTTTACTTTTATAGGTTGATGAAGTTCAATTTCTCCAATATAATTAAGATATTTTGCTTCATCAAAACTTGAAAGGACTTTTGGATACTCTTGTTCTTCGCTCATATAAGTTAAGTAAGTACATCCCATAACTATATCTCTTGTAGGAGTAACAACAGGTCTTCCATTTGCAGGTGAAAGAATATGTGTTGTTGCCTTCAACAAAAGTTCTGCTTCAAGTATCGCTTCAGGAGTTAAAGGAACATGTATACTCATTGTGTCACCATCAAAATCTGCATTATAAGCAGGACAAACCAAAGGGTGAATTGCTATAACATTTCCTTCTATTAATCTTGGTTCAAATGCCTGGATACTCAATCTATGTAATGTTGGTTGCCTATTTAATAAAACTGGATGGTGTCTTATTACTTTTTCAAGAATTTCCCATACTTCAGGTCTATTTTCTCTTATTGCTTTTTTGGCACTACCCAGAGTATGGAAATATTCTTTCTTTCTAAATTCTCTTAATACAAAAGGACTAAAAAGTTCAAGAGCCATCTCTTTTGGTATTCCACATTCATTTAATTTTAAATTTGGACCCACAACAATAACTGCTCTTCCTGAATAATCAACTCTTTTTCCAAGTAAATTCTGTCTGAATCTTCCCTGCTTCCCTCTCAGAGCATCTGCAAGAGATTTTAAAGGTCTTTTACCCTTACCAAGAACAGGCATTCCATGTCTTCCATTATCCATTAAAGCATCAACCGCTTCTTGAAGTAATCTTTTTTCATTTCTTATGATTATATCAGGAGTTTGCAATTTAATAAGTTTTTTCAATCTATTATTTCTGTTTATAACTCTCTGATATAAATCATTTAAATCAGAAGCAACAAATCTTCCACCATCAAGTGGCAAAAGAGGTCTTAAATCAGGTGGAATTACAGGTATAATATTTGTAACAAGGTATTCTGGTTTTACTTGTGTCTTTATTAATCCTTGAACCATTCTAAGTTTTCTAATTAGATCTTTCTTTTCTTCTGTTCCTTTATGCTTTTTCTTTATTTCTTCTTTTAATTCTTTTTCCAGTTTCACAAGATCTATTTTTTTCAATAATTCCTGTATTCCTTCTGCACCTATTCCAGCCTTAAATTTATTTCCATATTTTTCAAGATATTTTTGATATTCTTCCTCTTTAAGTAACATTTTTTCCTTTAATTCAGGAACATTTCCAGGATCTATAACTATGTATCTCTCATAGTAAAGAACCATTTCAAGTTCTGCCTGAGTAAGATCAAGAAGCAATCCCATCCAGTTTGCAGTGCTCTTGAATAACCATACATAAGAAACAGGTGTAGCAAGTTCAATATGACCTATTCTTTCTCTTCTTACCTTTCTTGTTGTTACTTCAACTCCACATCTATCACATATTATTCCTTTATATCTCAATTTTTTATATTTCCCACAAGCACATTCATAATCTTTCTCTGGTCCAAATATCCTCTCACAGAATAACCCATCTCTTTCTGGTTTTAATGTTCTATAATTTAATGTCTCTGCTTTCTTTACCTCTCCATAAGACCATGAACGTATAACTGTTGGAGTTGCAATTCTTATCGTTACAATTTCTTTTTCTCTGTCTCCAATTTTTCTTTTTTCAAGTCGTAAATCAAATCCAAGACCCTGTAATTCCTTTTTTAATACTTTAAATGATTCAGGTATATTTTCTCCTTTATAATCAATACCTTTAACAATTGATTCATACATAAGTTTTCTACCTTCCGTATCATCACTCTTTACTGTTAACATTTCTTTTAGGGTATAAGCAGCACCGTAACCTTCAAGTGCCCATACTTCCATCTCACCAAATCTCTGCCCACCAAATTGTGCACGACCACCAAGGGGTTGCTGGGTTATTAATGAATAAGAACCTGTACACCTTGCATGAATCTTTTCATCTGCAAGATGTATAAGTTTCATCATATACATGTATCCCACTGTCACAGGTTGGCTGAATGGTTCTCCTGTTTGTCCATCATAAAGAATTGTTTTACCACTTTCAGGAAGACCTGCTTGTTTCAAAAGTTGTTTTATTTCAAGTTCTTTTATTCCTTGAAATACAGGAACTTCAAGTTTATATCCAAGTGTTTTTAATGCCCAACCAAGATGTGTTTCAAGAATTTGTCCAATATTCATTCTTGAGGGAACACCAAGAGGATTTAAAACAATATCAACAGGAGTTCCATCTTCAAGAAATGGCATATCTTCTTCAGGTAAAATTTTTGCAATAACTCCTTTATTTCCATGTCTTCCACTCATCTTATCTCCAACTGCAATTTTCTTTTTTATCGCTATTTCAACAACAACCTTAACTCTTACATCTGGCGGAAGTTCATATCCCTTCCTTATCTTTGCTTCTTCTTCTCTACATTGTATTTCTATTTTTTCTATTTCTTTCTTTCCAATCTCAATTATCTTTTTTAAATCATCCCTTATCTCATCAGGAACTTTATTAAGCAGTTTTTCCCATCCAATAATTCCAGAAGTAACTTTCGCCTTTATATTTTTATTTTCAAGGTAATTTTTAATTTCCTTTGTGATAATGTCCTTAACTATTTTTTCCTTCTTTTTATAGTTTGCTCTAATTTGTGCTATTTCCTTTTCTACCTTTTCTTTCGCTTTTTCATCATTTTCTAAATCTCTTCTTTCATATTTTCTTACATTTATAACAACACCTTTTATACCTGGTGGAACTCTTTCTGAAGTATTTAAAACATTCTTTGATTTTTCGCCAAATATTACTCTTAAAAGTTTTTCTTCGGGAGTTAATTCGGATTCCCCCCTTGGAGTTATTTTACCAACAATAATATCATCCGGTTCTACCTCTGTCCCTATTTTAACTATTCCATTCTCATCAAGATGTGCAAGTTGTTCTTCTGGAACATTTGGGATATCAGCGGTTATTTCTTCAGGCCCAAGTTCTGTATCTCTTGCTTCAACTTCAAATTCTTTTATATGGATAGAAGTAAATATATCTTCTTTAACAACTCTTTCACTTATTAAAATAGCGTCTTCATAATTATATCCATGCCAAGGCATAAATGCAACAAGTAAATTCCTTCCCAATGCAAGTTCACCATCTTTTGAAATTGCATAACCATCTGTAAGAATTTGACCTTCTTCCACTTTATCACCAACATCAACAATTGGTCTTTGATGGAAACATGTATCCTGATTTGTTTTATTAAACTTTTTTAGATAATATATATCTTTTTCTTCCCATGGGAATAATCCTTTTTTGTCTCTTTTAACAATAATTTTCTCAGCATCTACATATTCAACAATACCGGAATTTTTCGCTTTTATTACTGCACCTGTATCTCTCACAACATATTTCTCCATTCCTGTTTTTACAATTGGTGATTCTGGCTTAATCAAAGGAACTGCTTGTCTCTGCATATTAGAACCCATCAATGCTCTATTGGAATCATCATGTTCAAGGAAAGGGATTAAAGAACTGCTAACACTCACCATCTGAACTGGCGAGATACCTATGTAATCAATTTTTTCTCTATCAACTTCAATATAATTACCTTCTTTAGCACGCACTATAACTTTTTCTGGTATTATTTTCCCTGTCTCTTTATCATATGGAACATCAGGAGAAGCAATATTGAACTTTTCTTCTTCATCTGCACTTAAATATTCAATTTTATCTTTCTTTACTACTCCATTTTCTACTTTATAATAAGGTGTCCTTAAGAACCCAAGTTCATCTACTTTGGCATAAACAGTCAATGAATTTATTAAACCAATATTAGCACCTTCAGGTGTTTCAATTGGACAGATTTTACCAAAGTGAGTATAATGAACATCTCTTACTTCAAATCCTGCTCTTTTTCTTTCCTTTATACCTCCTTCTCCAACTGCAGTTACTCTTCTTTTATGAGTTATTTCTGCAAGTGGATTTGTTTTATCAAGGAATTGAGACAATTGATTTCTTGCAAAAAAATCATTTACAACATTTGTAAAAAATCTGTGGTTTATTAAATCTTGAGGAGAAATATCTTCTATTTTTGTCTTATCAACAAGTGCCATCTTCTCTTTACAATATCTTGCTAATCTCACAAGTCCCTCATAAACATGTTCTTTTATAATCTCAGCAGATGTTCTAACTCTCTTATTCCCAAGGTGGTCTATATCATCAACTTCGCCCTCTTTTTTCTCGTAGAGTTTAACAAGATATTTTATAACTCCTTTTATATCTTCTTTGGTTAGATACCTTTCTTTTAAATTTAGTCCAAGTTTCTTATTAATTTGAGAACGGCCTGCTTCAGAAAGGTCATAAGTTTCATTTGTAAAGAAGAGTGATTTGAAAAACTTTTCCGCTTCTTTTAAAATTAATGGATAACCAGGCCTTAATTCAGAATAAATATATTTTAATGCATCTTCTCTATCTTTGGTTGTATCTTTAAGGAATGTCATTTTAATAACAGAATTTTCTGGAACGTTTTTTTCATTACCATATATTTCCTTTATCAATTCACTTTCTTCTATTCCAAGTGCTTTCAAAAAAGTAGAACCCAAAATTTTCTTTTTACCAATTAATACATGGATTACATCATGTTGGTCAATATGAAATTCTATCCATAATCCTCTTGCTGGATAGATTTTAGCAGAATATAATGTTTTTGTAATGACTTCTTCTTCCTCTTTAAAATAAACACCAGGACATCTCAATAATTGATTTACAACAGTTCTTTCTATTCCATTTATTATAAAACTCCCACTTTCTGTCATTAATGGAATCCCACCTACATATACTTCTTGTTCTTTTATCTTAACATTTTTCAACTTATCATTTTCATCTCGTTTATTAATTATTAATCTGAATTTAACCCTTATCTTCCCTTCATAAGTTAAACCTTCTTCCACACACTCTTCAACAGTATTTATTGGTTCTTCAATTGTGTAAGAGATATATTCAAGTTTTAACAATTCATCATCACTTTCAACAGGAAAAACCTTCCTAAAAATTTCTTCCAATCCTTTATTTTCTCTCTTTTCAGGTGGTATATCTTTTTGCAAAAATTCATTATATGAATCTTTAATTATTTTTAATAAATCAGGAATTTCAATCATTTCAACTCCTTTTTAAAAAAATTAAATGTTTTAAAACTTCCACCCCAAAATATATTTTAAAAATTTTCTTTTTATTTTATTTCAACTTCTGCACCAATAGCTTCAAGTTTTTTCTTAATTTCTTCTGCTTCATCTTTACTAACTTTTTCTTTCAATACCTTAGGCAGTGATTCAACGAGATCCTTTGCTTCTTTCAATCCAAGATTTGTTATTGCTCTAACCTCTTTTATCGTCTGAATTTTATTTGAACCTGCAGATTTTAAAATAACATCAAATGTAGTTTTTTCTTCAACAGGAGCAGAAGTAGAAGCAGGCTGCACAGAAGCACTAGTAATTCCAATAGGTGCAACCATACCACTTACTCCAAACCTTTCTTCCAGTTTTTTTGCAAGTTCAGCAATTTCAAGAACTGACAACTTTTCAATTTTTTCAACTATTTCGTCAATAATATTTTTTTCTACATTTTCCATTTTTAACTCTCCTTTTTTGTTTTAATTTGGTTCAAAATGTTTATTACTCTTAAAACTGGAAATTTCAAAGAATTTATCAATCTTATAGAAGGCATTCTTATAAGATATACAATTTGGGATTGCAATTCTTTCTTTGTTGGTAATTTACCAATTTCCTCCATTTTTAGTTTATCAAATATCTCTCCATTTAATAATCCACCCTTAATTTCAATTTTTCCAGTATCTTTCTGAAATTCAACTAATTTTTTAACTAACTCCACTTCATTTTCATTATTACTCCAAACAACAAATGTTGGACCTGATATAAATTTACAAACTTCGTCTTTACTTAGATTCTGAAAAATTATTTCAATTAGATTATTTTTTACCACCATCATATTGCCTCCACAATCTTTTATTATTTCTCTTATTTTCCCCATTTCAGATACACTTAATTTAGAAAAACTTGCTAAAATATTAATTTTACTCTTTTTAAATTCCTCTGTCAAGGTTTTTACAAAATCTTCTTTCCTCTTTTTTGTCCATTTAATCATTTTAAAGTCTCCTTTTTAAATATTTCTTAAACTTTGCAAAATACTATTATCAAGTTTTATAGAAGGAGACATTGTAAGAGATAAATGCATAGTTTTTATATATGTCCCTCTCACTCCAACTGGTTTAACACTCAATACAGAAGCAATTGCAGCAATTATATTTTCTCTCAATTTTTCATCTGAAAAGGAAATTTTTCCTACAGGAATATGAATATTCCCATCTCTATCCATCTTAAAATCAACTTTCCCTTTTTTTGCTTCTTTCACAGCATTTTCAACATTTTCAGTAACAGTTCCTGTTTTAGGATTTGGCATAAGACCTCTTGGACCAAGAATTTTACCAAGTGGTGCAACTATCTTCATCATGTCAGGAGTGGAAATAACATAATCAAAATCAAGCCATCCATTTTTTATCTTTTCAGCCAGTTCACTACCTCCTACATAATCTGCACCCGCCTGCAATGCCTTTTTCATATTTTCTCCTGTTGCAAAAACAAGAACTTTAACACTTTTACCTGTTCCATGTGGCAAAACAACTGAACCCCTTATAGGAGATTGAAGTTTCTTAGGATCAATTCCAAGTTTTATTGAAAGTTCAACAGTTTCATCAAATTTTACTGAATGAAGTTGTTTTAAAACACTTATCGCCTCATCTAAATTATATGTTCTTTTTCTATCAACTTTTTCAAGTAAAGCAGAATATCTTTTTGACATAATTTTTTCTCCTTTTAATCAACAACTTCAATTCCCATACTTTTACAAGTTCCTTCTATAATTTTAATTGCTTTGTTTAAATCTTTTGTATTTAAATCTGGTAATTTAATTTTTGCAATTTCCTCAAGTTGTTTTTTTGTAATTTTGCCTACCTTTTCTCTATTAGGTGCGGATGAACCTTTAATAATTTTTGCTGCTTTTTTAATTAATTCTGAAGTAGGAGGTGTTTTTGTTATAAATGTAAAACTTCTATCTTCATAAATTGTAACAACTACAGGAATTGTTGTACCTTCTTTTCCTTTTGTTAAATTATTAAATTGTTTACAAAATTCCATTATATTTACACCATGTTGCCCAAGAGCTGGACCAATAGGCGGAGCAGGTGTAGCCTGTCCTGCCGGAATCTGCAATTTTACAACTGCTTTTACCTTTTTTTCAACAGCCATTTTGAAACTCCTTTATGTTATTTTTTCAACCTGCCAGAAATTAAGTTCAAGAGAAGTTGACCTCCCAAATATGGAAACACTAACTTTTACTCTTTCTCTATCTGGATAAACTTCTTCAATAACTCCTGTAAAGTTTACAAATGGTCCATCTATTATTTCAATTCTATCACCAACTTTAAATTCAACTTTTGGAGCCGGTTTACTTTTTCTTTCTTCTATCTCCTTCAAAACTTTATTTATTTCTTCCTCCTTTAAAGAAACTGGTTTTTCTCCTGCACCAAGAAATTTAAATATTCCAGGAGTAGTTCTTATTTTATGCCAAACAATCTCATTATCCCATTCGTCATCAATTTCAATCAACATATAGCCAGGCCAGAATCTTCTGCTTTTCAATTTCTTTTCACCTTTTTCAACTTCTGCAACTTCTTCTTTTGGAATAATAATTTGCGTTATTCTTTTTTTATCATCATTAATTCTACTTTCCAGCAATTTTTTTATTTTTTCTTCCTGTCCTGTTTTTACATGTAAAATATACCATTTACCCATTTTTTACCTTAATATTAAACTTACAATTTTTGCAAAAATAATATCAACAATTCCAAAATAAATAGCCATAATTATCATAAAAATTATTATTACAAAAGTTGAAACTTTCAAAGTCCTTTTTTCTGGCCATGTAACTTTTTTCAATTCTGCTTTAACTTCATAAAAATAACTCTTAATTTTTTCCTTCATTAAATTTCTCTGGCAGGCCTGGGAGGATTCGAACCTCCAACCTACGGATTTGGAGTCCGCCGCTCTTCCAGTTAGAGCTACAGGCCTAATCAAAAATTAATTATAACACTAAAAACTAAAAATGTAAACAAAAAAAATATTATAATCTTTTTTTCTTTTTCTGTCAACATAAAATTTTACTTTCCTTCTGTATGCAATGTATGTTTATTACACTTTGGACAATATTTATTAAACTGTAATTTCTCCTTTTTTATTTTTTTATTTTTTGTTGTGTAATAATTTTTATTTTTACATACAGAGCATATCAAAGATACAATTTCCCTCATAAAAATTACTCCTATTCTATTATTTCAGTTACAGCACCAGCACCAACTGTTTTACCTCCTTCTCTTATCGCAAATCTCTGACCTCTCTCAAGTGCTACTGGATATATTAATTTAACTTCTAACTCTATATTATCCCCAGGCATCACCATCTCCACTCCCTCAGGTAATTTTATCTCCCCTGTTACATCTGTTGTCCTTATGTAAAACTGTGGCCTATATCCTGAGAAAAATGGCGTATGTCTACCTCCCTCTTCCTTCTTTAATACATATACCTGCGCCTTAAAATGTGTATGAGGTGTTATACTACCTGGCGCCGCTATAACCATCCCTCGCTCTACCTCATCCTTCTCTATTCCCCTTAATAATACACCTACATTATCTCCAGCTACCCCCTCATCTAACTCCTTCCTAAACATCTCAAGACCTGTTACTACACTCCTCTTTACCTCATAACTTAATCCTATTATCTCTACCTCATCACCTATCTTTACCTTCCCTCTCTCTATCCTACCTGTGGCTACTGTACCCCTACCTGTTATACTAAATACATCCTCAACAGCAAGTAAAAATGGCTTGTCTATTATCCTTACTGGCTCTGGTATATAGTTGTCTATCGCATCCATTAAATCCCATATCCTACCACACCACTCACATTCCCTCTTCCCACATCCACACTCAAGAACCTTTAATGCACTACCCTTTATTATAGGAACATTATCACCAGGAAATCCATACTTACTTAATAACTCCCTTACCTCTAACTCAACTAACTCAACTAACTCCTTGTCCTCTACCATATCCATCTTGTTCATAAATACTACTATATATGGAACATCTACCTGCCTTGCAAGAAGTATATGCTCCCTGGTCTGAGGCATTGGCCCATCAGGCGCACTCACTACAAGTATCGCTCCATCCATCTGCGCTGCACCTGTTATCATATTCTTTATATAATCGGCATGACCAGGACAATCTATATGTGCATAATGACGTTTATCTGTCTCATACTCTATATGCGCTATGTTTATCGTTAAACCACGCTCCTTTTCCTCTGGCGCTTTGTCTATCTCCTCATACTTCATAAACTTCGCTTTCTTCTCCTTCTCTAATACATATGTTATCGCACTTGTTAATGTCGTCTTACCATGATCTACATGCCCTATCGTCCCTACATTAACATGAGGCTTTGTCCTTATAAATTTCTCCTTAGGCATATCCCCTCCTTTTTTAAATTAAAAAAATATACCCACTATTTTTTTAAACTCTTCCTCGGGAACCACTTCATAATATAATGGTTCTATTATAAAACTTCCTCTTCCCTGTGTCAATGACCTCAAAACTGTGGAATATCCAAAAATTTTTTTTAAAGGAACATTTCCATTAATTATACCTGTATTCCCATGTATTTCAATACTTGTAATTTTCCCATTTCTTGTAGAAAAATCATTAATGACCTCACCTATAAATTCTTCAGGAACCAATATTTCTATTCTCATAATTGGCTCAAGAATTGTAGGAGAACCATTTTTATATGCATTCTTAAATGCTATAGATGCTGCGACTTTATACCCAAAATAAGTAGAATTTTCTGGATTAAAAATAGCATCAATAATTGAAACTTTTATATCAATAATAGGAAATCCATAAATCCCAATTTCAAGACATTCTTTAACTCCTTCTTCAACAGCTGGAATAAATTCATATGGCAATTTTGTTTTATCCACAAAATTAAAAAATTTAAATTTTTCTCCTTTTTCACCTGGCTCAAGTCTTAAAACTACATACCCATAATTTAATTTATCACCAATTATATTTGAAAATTCTCCAATTCCTTCACAGGGTATAGTTATTGTTTCCCTGTAGGCCACCTCTGGTTTACCAATTCTTACAGGAATTTTATATTCTCTTTTCAATCTTTCTGCAATTACATCTATATGAAGTTCTCCCATACCCATCAAAATTATTTGACCTGTTTCTTCATCTATTTTCAATTTTAATGTCGGATCTTCTTCTAAAATTTTATTTATTCCATCAATTAATTTATCATAATCACTTTTTGTTTTCGGCTCAATTGCTGAATAAATCACTGGCTCTGGAAAACTTATTCTTTCATAAATAATTGGACTTGTTTCATCACATATAGTATCTCCAGTAAATGTTTCTTTTAGTCCAATAATACCAACTATATCACCAGCAACTGCACAATCTATGCTTGAATATTTATTTGCATGCACTTCAAGTAATTTTAAAACTTTTTCTTTTTTGTCCCTTAAAGAATTTAAAACTCTATCTCCTTTTTTAATTTTTCCTGAATAAATTCTTGCATATAGAATTTTGCCAAGATGTATATCATTGTATATTTTAAAAATAATCCCTGAAAACTTTTCTTGTGGTTCTGGCTTTCTTGTTTCTCTTTTTCCATTATAAGGATTTATTCCACATATTTCTCCTCTATCAATTGGAGATGGCAAATAATCACAAATCGCATCTAAAATTAAAATTGTTCCTTTATTTTTTAACGAAGAACCACAAAATGCAGGGAAAAATTTTCTTTCAAGTGTTCCCTTTCTTATCGCCTTTTTTATCAAATCTTTTTCAATCTTTTCCCCATTAATATATTTTTCCATAATCTTTTCATCTATTTCTGCAAGTTCCTCAATCAAAATGTTTTTATATTTCATAAATTCTTCCTTATACTCTTCTTTGATATCCATTATTTTTGCCTCTGTTTCAAATTCTGAATCATAAATTATCATTTTTTCTTCAATAATATCAATTAATCCTATAAACTCATCCTCCCTACCAACTGGTAAAACAAGAATTAGGGGTTTTGAACCCAATTTTTTCTTTATATCATCAAGTACTCTAAAAAAATCAGCACCAATTCTATCCATTTTATTTACATAAATTATTCTTGGAACATTATATTTTTCACTCTGACGCCAAACCGTTTCTGACTGTGGTTGAACTCCTGCAACTCCACAAAAAATACCAACAGCACCATCAAGAACTCTTAAAGACCTTTCAACTTCTACTGTAAAATCAACATGTCCTGGAGTATCTATTATATTTATTTTGTAACCCTTCCAATAACAGGTTGTTGCTGCTGCAGTTATTGTAATTCCTCTCTCTTTTTCCTGATCCATCCAATCCATAACAGCTGTTCCTTCATCAACATCTCCAATTTTATATGTTTTCCCAGTATAAAAAAGAAATCTCTCTGTTGTTGTTGTCTTTCCAGCATCTATATGGGCTATTATACCTACATTTCTAACTTTCTCAATCATAAAAATAAATCTCCTTTTATAGATTTTCTAAAAATTTTAAAAGAAAGAATTTACCATCTATAATGTGCAAAAGCTCTATTGGCTTCGGCCATTTTATGAGTATCTTCTTTTTTCTTTACACTTGCACCTTGCCCTTGAGACGCTTCTATTAATTCCTCTGCTAATCTTTCTGCCATTGGCTTACCTTTCCTGGCTCTTGCTGATTCAACTATCCATCTAATTGCAAGTGATAAACTTCTATGAGGAGGGACTTCAATTGGGATTTGATAAGTAGCACCTCCTACTCTTCTTGGTCTTACTTCAAGGCGAGGTTTAACATTATTTAATGCTTTTTTAAAAACTGCAAGAGGGTCTTCCTTAGTTTTTTCTTTAATTATATCCATCGCTTTATAGAATATTTTATATGCAAGTGATTTTTTTCCGTCCCACATTATCTTATTTACGAATTTGGCAACCTCATAATCATTATACTTTGGGTCTGGCTTTACCTCTCTTCTTTCTGCTCTCTTTCTTCTTGGCATTTTTTAACCCTCCTTTTTCTCTTCTTTTGGCTTTTTAGTTCCATACTTTGAACGAGATTTTTTTCTATTTTCTACACCACCAGCATCATAAACTCCTCTTACAATATGATATTTTACGCCAGGCAAATCTTTAACTCTACCTCCTCTAACAAGGACAATTGAATGTTCTTGTAAATTATGGCCTATTCCTGGAATATATGCAATAACTTCTTTTCCATTCGTTAAACGCACCTTTGCTATTTTTCTCAATGCAGAATTTGGTTTTTTAGGTGTCATTGTTCTAACATATAAACAAACACCCTTTTTAAATGGATTTTTTTCAAGTGCAGTTGATCTTGATTTCTTAATTTTTGGTTTTCTTCTCTTTCTTAT
>CAZCUO010000146.1:0-9147 GCA_964502135.1 uncultured bacterium | reverse complement strand
TTATAATTTCAATTTTATCAGAAAATTTTATTATTCTACTTTTTTCTTTCAACTTTTTCATTAAATTTTCAACCTCCATTTTTTTCTTTTGTGAAAGTAAAAGATTTTTTATAATAGGAGTGGCTTCTGCAAGAGTAAGAATTCTTTTTTCTGTCTTCCCTGTTAATTTTATTATATGATAACCCATATCTGTTTTTATTATATTTCCAAGTATTTCTCCTGGTTTGACTTTTGAAAGAAGCGAGGCAACTTCAGGATTTAATTTTTCAACATCTACCCATCCAATTTCTCCTCTTTTTTCCCTTGTAGGAGCAATTGACTCTCTTTCAGCAATTTCCTCAAATAATTCACCTAATCGCAATCTATTCAATATTTCATCTGCTTTTTCTTTTGATTCAACAACAATTTCAGAAATTTGGACTTTTTCAGGAATAACAAATTCATCCAAATGAGTATTATAGTAATTTGCTATCTCTTCATCCGTAATTTTTATTTGATTTGAAAGTATATTCTCAACAAATGCATGAGTTAAAATTTCCATATAATAATTTTTCATTTCATATTCTATTTTCTTTCTTAACTTTCTTTCATATCTTTTAGCATACTGAAACAATAAAACTTGATTAATATAATCTTCCACAACTGAATTAGGATCAAAAAAAGCATATTCTTTGTAAAATTGAGGAGACGATTTAATTTTGTTAACTATATCATCAATTGTAATTTTATAGCCATTTACAATTGCAACAACTTTTCTTCTCTCTATTAATCCATAAAATATTACAGAAATAATGACAAAAACTATAAGTCCTCCTATAATGAAACCAATTTTCCATTTCCTCCAGAAAAATTTAAATCTTATAAATTTTATTCTCATAGTTCTCTCCTATAAATAATTTTCTTTTTATTTCTATCATACCAAACAATTACTTTTTTTTCACCTATTATCTCATTTTTTTCTATTTTACCATTATTATTCTTATCCTGCACTTTTTGTCCAAGTGAAATAATTTTAAAGACATTGCTTTTTGTTGTTATAAGGTTTATAATTTTTGAAAAAATCATTTCTTTCTCTTTTTCAATATCAATAAATAAATCCAAATCATTATCTCTAAAATCAAATCCATATTTTGTAATTTCTTTATTAAGTTGGCCTTTAACTCCATCTTCATTATAAATACCTATGATTTCCGAAACATCGTAAAATGGTCTTGCAGAAATGATTTTCTCTGCAATATTTTCATCAACAAGAGGTAGACACTCAAGAACTTCCCTATTTGCCGTATTTATATTTATTCTTCCATAGACATTATCATCAATCTTTTTATAACATGTAAAATAATCAATTATTTTTTTATCATCCCCTTTCCAAAAATTCAAAGTTTTCCAGTGTTCCATCTTATGAATAAACGAAAGTTCTCCAACTGTTGAAAATTGATTATTTTTAACATAAAAACTTGAAGGCCAGGTTATAGCCCAATTTATCATACCAAATTCTTCACCTATCCATGGTTGAAAATAGGTATTTAAATTTCCAGGAGTAGAGAAACCTATAAACCAATCTGTTATATCTCTCATTCTTGGATCATTTTTCTGAACAGTTGTCCAGGGTGTATCCGCAAAATATTCACAGAATTCAATTAAATTTCCCTCATTATCATAAAGTTTTATTGTAAAATCAAGCCCATGATTTGCTAAAAATGGTATTGCACTCAAAAGGTCTGCTATAAAACCAAGAGAGCCTGGATTTATTGCAAGTATTCTTTCATATTTTTGAGCATTATCAGGTTCATGAGTTGGCAGAGGAAGAAAGATAACTGCGGGTGGATCAGGAACTACCAAAATTCCAATTCTAAGGGTATCTCCAATTGTATAAAACGATAATGGATTAATCTTTGTATTCTGGGGTATAACAACAGTTGTAAATTTATTAATAAGTTTATCAAGTCTTGATGCCTTATCTGAAATAAATTGAGTTTCTCCATTTATTGCATCATTCAAAATATCATTAGAAGTTTGAAAAACTTCATTCCAATTATTTGAATATAATGTCAAAATTCCTTCTATTTTCCATCTACTTATATCTATTGATTTTGAATAAGGATTAAAAATTTCTATAAATTGTCCCCCAAGTTCCTCTATAAATATCATGCCATTAGGTAAAAATCTTTTCCTCCATTCTTTTACAGCATCTATTTCATTCAGATAAGGAACTTCTTCAACACCTATTATATAAGAGTTGCCCTTTTTTATATAATTTGGTATTGAATCTTTATCTCTGTAATCAATTATATTCAAAGCAATTTGGGTTGATTGCTTTTCCGAATATCCATGATTTTTAAAAAAGTTAAAAAGTGTTTGAAAATCAGCCGAATTTAAATCAATCCTTCTTTCCTCATATCTATTTAAATCTCTATCATATGAAAATGTTGTTATAAAATTTTTAATTTTTCCATAAAATTTCTCTCCAATACCTTTTACCATTTTTACTTCAATTGGTGAAAAGTAAGGTCTATCATCTCCTTTAGGTTTTATATAATAAAATTCATCATCTTCATCAATTCCTTCATCTAATTCATCTATAATTTTATTTCCATTATTGTCTATTCCATCAAAAGGATTTAAAAATGAATCCATATCATCATCCCAAAAAGATTTTCCCGGTTTTTCATCCTCTCCATATCTAAAACTTACAATATTATAATAGAGTGTTTTTCCAATTATATTTTCCAATATATTTATTTCAAAACAACTATATCCTTCATTAAATGTAGTTTTTAAATTACCATTGGCATTTATATTTATTTTACCTGATTCATCCTCTACCAAAACAGCATATCTTCCAATAATATTTCCTTTTCGGTCTTTTAAATAAAACCATTTTGAATCGTTTATTCCGTCATTATTTAAATCAACTTCTTCCCCTTCAAAATTTTTTCTCCATTCATCAAAAAAAGAATCATATTCTTTATTATCTCTATCTATTTCCCATATGGCATTTTCAATTCCTATTTTGGCAAAATTTTTTGCTTCCCTTCCAAAAATAATTTTCCCCGTGGTTTTTGTCCAGAAATTGAAAAGTATTAGCATTGTTGATGTAAAAAGAAATATTAAAAGCAAAATTAAAATAACAAGAACTATAACATCTCCTTTATTCCCACCCAATCTTAACAACTTTTTTAAATCCTTTTTCAATTTCTTTCCCCTCAATTTTACCTTTAGAAATAACCATATTGATTTCAACAAATTCTGGTAATTTAGGAACTACCATATTTTCAGTATCCCAATAACTAACCCAGTTTTGCCCATCATAATACTTTAATTCAAATAATTTTACATTTTCTCCAAGAATTTGTGCACCAGGAAAACCATCAAAAAAAGTAAAATCAGGGTTTTTATTATCAACCCTCACCATTTCTACCATTATTTTACCATCTTTATAATAAATCCCAAATTTAACTAAATCATTTTCCTCTCCTTCAGAAAAAGGACAAATAAACTTTACCCAATCATTACCCCCTTTAAAATTCATTCTATACTTTCCACTTAAATCATTAATCATAGCATTTGAAATTCTTGTTTCAATAAATTCTGAAATATAAACAATTTCTCTCAAAATATCTTTTTCACTTGATTTTTTTCTTAAAGAAAGAAGAGAATTTTTTAAAATAAAAACAGCAGAAAAGCAGACAAATGTAAATATAAATACTCCTATTAAGATTTCTATAAGAGTTATTCCTTTACCTTCTCCTAAGAATTGAAACAAAATATTTTTTCTCAATTTTACCTTCCCTTTTCCATAATATTTCAAGTTCAACCTTATATAAATCCTCTTTTTCTTCAATAAAACTTACTCTATATTTATAATCAGGATATTCAGGGAGTGTATCTTCAATTAACTCAGGTAAATTTACTTCTTTTTTCCCATATTTTTCTTCAATTTCTGTGAATATTTTATCTGCAATAAATGAAATATCTACTGAATTTTTACTTTTTTCACTAAGTCTCATAATTATAGGATAAACTCTAATTAAAACTATAATGCCCCCAGCAAGAATAAATAAACCAATTAAAATACTTATCAAAGTAAAACCTAATTTTCTAATACACATTTCCCTGTAATATTGTGAATTTTAATCTTTTTTTCCTTGCGTGTAATTTCATCAATTACTATCAAATGTCCTGCCTCTTTTGCTGTTCCATCTGGTAAAAAAATTAATGGGTCTAATCCTATTGTTTTTTCTTTTATCTTAACGTAGTCAGGAAATTTTATCTCTTTCCATATGATTTCATTCCCTTCTTTAAGTATCTTAAAACTCTTTTCATCAAAAACAATTAAAAAATTACATCTTTCATTTATTGCACTTTCCCTTGCAAAATTTATTCCTTCAATAATTTTCTCACAGGAAGAAGTAAGAAGATATTCTCTATGGTATTTCTGAATAAAAATACAAGCAATAAGTAGAAAAAGAGAAAAAATAAAACTAACGATTAAAATCTCCAAAAGAGTTAAACCTTCTTTTCTCATATTAATGCACAGGAGAGAGAAATATTTTACATTCTTTTTTTACTTCCTTAAAATAATTTAAAAAACTATTTGCAACTTCTTTTGAATCAATTAAAACACTTGTTTCATTATTTTTTTCAAGAGCATAAAAATTTAAATTATGGCTTCCAATAAAAACATATTTATCATCAATAATAAAAAGTTTTGAATGAGTTGTTTTATCCTCGCTATCAAAATAAACAGCAACACCATTTTCTGCAAGAAATTTTGCTGTTTTTAAATTTTTATCTCTCAACTCCTTATATTCTCTTGACCAGTCAAGGATTACCTCAACAGTTAACCCTCTTTTTTTAGCATTAATTAATTCCCTCAATATTTGATTTGATATACTCTCTGCATGCCCTGGATAATAACCTGTTTGAAACATAATCACATAAATAGATTTTTTAGCATTTTTAAGATAAGATAAAAGTGAAATTCCATATTTTTCATTCAATAAAGGAATAACTAATGCTTTAAATTGAGGATAAGGAAAATTTAGAATTAGTAAAAACAAAATTATTAAGAATTTAAACTTTCTGATACTTTTCAATAACATTTTTTAAATCCAATTTTTTTTGATAAATTGCCTTCCCTATTATAACACCCGTGGGTGGAAATTTCAAGGAATTGAGTAAGATTAAATCTTCTTCTTTTGAAATACCACCAGCAACGATTATTTCTTTAATTTCCTTTAAATTACCAATTTCATTCATAATTTTTTCTATATTTTTAATATCAACTCCTTCAAGTGTTCCATCGCTTTCAATACTTGTTATAATAAATCTTTCAAATCCCATTTCCAAAAATTTCTTAATTGTATATGAGGGTTTTAAGGGAAGGGTAACTTCCCATCCACTTAAAGCAATTTCATCATTCATATAATCTATTGAAATAATAATTTTATTTTTTACCTCTTGCGAAAGGCGTTCAATCAATTCAAAATCAGGAACTTCTTTTTCTATCACAAATTGCTTACCACTCCTTTGATAAAAAAATTTTATATCGTGAATACTATACCCCTCATTTAATGCAAATGGAATTAGAAAGGCAGTCCCGATAATTATGTAATTAACCCCAATAGAAAGAAATTTTTTAATCTGTTCCTCTGTTCTTATTCCACCTCCAAGTTGAATTTCACAATCTTCTCTTTCATTAAGTTTCTTTATCTCTATAATTTTCTTAACCTGTTCTTCCTCTTCTTTTTCTATTATCCCTGTTTTGGCTCCATACAAAAGAACAATATGAATTCTTTTTGCATTTGCTTTTAAATATTCTCTAACAAGTTTTTCTATCTCTATGTCATAGTGTGAAACTTTGTCAAATCTTCCTTTATATAACCGAATTACTTCCTTTTTTTTAAGGTCTATTGCTGGTATTATTATCATTTTCTTTCAATCCTTTCTTTATACTTACAGTTTTGATAGTTTGAGCAACTTATAAAAAGGCCATATTTTCCCTTTACTATAGTTAATTTTTCACCACAAACTGGACACATTTTGTTTTTAAGAATAATTTCATTTAAAACATCTCTATTTATGGTTTTATATGCACGTTCAAGAGTTGGTTTAAAATTATTATAAAATTGCCTCAAAAGTTCTATCCAATTACTTTGGCCATTTGCTATTTTATCAAGGTCTTCCTCCATTTTGGCTGTAAAATCAATTTCAATTATTTCTGGAAAAAACTTTTTTAATATCTCATAAACAATTTTCCCCATTTCTAATGGATATAGATATTTCTTTACTTTTTTTATGTATTTTCTTGCAAATAAAATTGAGATTGTTGGTGCATAAGTTGATGGTCTTCCAATTCCATATTTTTCAAGTGTTTTAATCAAAGAACTTTCTGTATATCTTGGTGGAGGTTGGGTTTCCTTTTTTTCCTTCCAATATCTTATTACATTTAAAATCTCTCCTTTTTCAAATTTTTCAATAATTTCATTCCCTTTTTCTATTTTTAACGGCCATAATTTTAAAAAACCATCAAAAACCACAAAATTTCCTTCTGTTTGGAATAAATAAATATCATTTAGAGCAAATATTTTTATAATTTTAATTACCGCTGATTTCATTTGACTTGCAACAAATCTTCTCCAGATTAAACTATATAATTTAAACTGGTCTTCGGTTAAAAATTTTTTTATCTTTTCCGGAGTTCTATATACAGATGTTGGTCTAATTGCTTCATGTGCTTCCTGTGCAACTTTTGACTTTGATACATAAATATTTGGTTTTTCAGGAACATAATCTTTACCATAAACCTCTTCAATAAATTTTAACGCCTGATATTGTGCTTGTTTTGCCACTGAAGGCGAATCTGTTCTCATATATGTAATAAGGCCTATATTTTTCCCTTCAATTTCTACACCCTCATATAATTGTTGGGCAATAAACATTGTTTTTGAAGAAGAAAAATTGAGGATGTTTGATGCTTCCTGTTGTAAAGTACTTGTAATAAATGGAGGGACTGGATATAAATTTTTAATTTCTTCTTTTTTTTCTGAAATTATAAGATTACCTAACCTCAACTTATCTATAATTTCATTTGCTTCTCTCTCAATATTCAATTTTTCTTTGTCAATCGCTCTTTCACCAATTTTAGTTAGATTTAAAATCACTTTTTCGCCATTTTTCTTAACTTCACATTTTATAACCCAGTAAATTTCAGGAACAAAATCTTCAATTTCTTTTTCTCTTTCTACAATTAATCTTAATGCAACTGACTGAACTCTCCCTGCAGATAGCCCCATTTCAAGATGTTTTCCCAAAAGTGGGCTGATTGTATAACCAACAATTCTATCAAGTATTCTCCTTGCCTGTTGAGCATTTACTAAATCTATTGAGATTTTCCTGGGATTCTTAAAAGCCTCTTTCACCGCCTCTGGGACAATTTCATGAAAAGTAACCCTTTTCACCTCATCTATATTTTTATTTAAAAGACATGTCACATGCCAGGCAATTGCTTCTCCTTCTCTATCTTCATCAGTCGCAAGATATATTGTTGAAACATCCTCAACAAGTTTTTTTAACTTATTAACAATTTTTTGTCTCCCTGGGATTATTACATATTGTGGAGTAAAATTATTTTCTATATCAATTCCAAAATCGTTTTCGGGTAAATCCCTTATATGCCCCATAGTAGCAAAAACTATATATTTTTTACCAAGAATTCCTTTAATTGTTTTGGCTTTTGTAGGCGATTCAACAATTACAATTTCTTTTTCCATAGAATTTCTCCCTATAATATCTTTGATTTATTATAATACTTCTGATAAAATAAAAAAACAAGAGGTGAAAAAATGAAATTTATGTGGGAAGGGAGATTTAAGGAAAAGATAGATATTTCAGTTATAGAATTTACAAAATCAATTGATATTGATAAAAAACTTGCTATTTACGATTTAATTGGAAGTGTGGCTCATGCGAAAATGCTTTTTAAGGTGGGTTTGATAACAAGAAATGAAAAAGATAATATTCTGAAAGGACTAAAAAAAATAAAATCTGAAATTAAAAAGGGCAAATTTGAAATATTACCAACAGATGAAGATATACATACTGCAATTGAAAGGAGATTAATTGAAATTATAGGTAAAGATGGTGAAAAGTTACATACAGCAAGGTCAAGAAATGACCAGATTGCTCTTGATGAAAAGTTATATTTAAGAGACGAAATAATTAAAATATTAAATTTGATAAACAATCTTCAAGAGATATTTCTTTATAAAAGTCAAGAATATGAAAAATCAATTATAACTGCATATACCCATTTAAAGCAAAGCCAACCAATTTTACTTTCACATTATTTTCTTGCATATATTGAAAAACTTCAAAGAGACAAAGAAAACTTTTTATCAGTTTTTAAAAAAGTAAATATTTCCCCACTCGGAGTAGGAAGTTGTTCAGGAACAACCTTAAATATAGATAGAGAATATACTGCAAAACTTTTAAAATTTCCCGAAATAACAAGAAATAGTTTAGATACAGTTTCAGATAGAGATTTCCTTATTGAAACATCATTTTATTCTGTAATAACATTATTACATTTATCAAATTTTTGTGAAGATGTGATTATATGGAATATGGATGAAATTAATTATATAAATCTTCCTAATAAATATTGCACTGGCTCAAGTTTAATGCCACATAAAAAAAATCCAGACATTTTTGAATTGATAAGAGGTAAAACCGGAACTTGTATAGGACTTTTAACGGGACTTTTAACGATTATAAAGGGATTACCTCTTTCATATAATAGGGATTTACAAGAAGATAAAAAAGCGGTTTTTGTAATATTAGAGACATTGGAAAGTTCTTTAAAAATTTTATGCAAGGTAGTAAAAGAGATTGAATTTAATGAAAAAAAGATGAAGGAATCAATTTCTTCATTTACACTCTCGACTGATATTGCAGAGTATCTCGTTAAAAAGAAAATTTCTTTCCGAGAAGCACATAGAATCGTTGGCAAAATAATAAATTACTGTATAGAAAATAATATGGAATTAACATCTTTAACACTCGAAGAATTTAAAAAATTTTCTTCTGCATTTGAGAAAGATATTTTTGAAATTTTGAATTTTGAAAAATCCGTTAATTTAAAAA
>CAZCUO010000145.1:0-3003 GCA_964502135.1 uncultured bacterium | reverse complement strand
ATTAAAGTCAATAATCAACTTGTTTTTTTATATGATAAATTTTTCTCATTTAAATGATTTCAATTTTTCTATAATATTCTTTTGCCTTTCTGCTTGTTTTTTAAATCCATATTTTTCAAACAATTCTTTCATCTTTTCTCTTATTTTTATGTCCTTGGTAATATCATAAACAAATATGCTATATCCAATTTTTTTCTTTGGCCTTATTTCTTTCAACCAATTAAAAATTTCTGTATCTTCATAAGGAAGTCCAACAAGATGATTAACACTTATAGTAAGATATTCTTTTTTAGGAAAAGAAGAATTAAAATGGAAATTTTTTTCAGGAACATTATAAATAAAAAATGGATATAAAAATGGCTCATAAATTAATCCATATGTTTCAGGAAGTATAGTCCCAAAATAATTAAGTAATAATTCTGGATTTCCTTCTTTCTGTAAATATTGCTTTAATTCTTTCAAATCCTGTCCCCAGTCAATATTACTATCTATTAAGTGTTTCCATCCATTATCAGGACCACCTGCAATCTGATTAAAATAGGCAATATAATGTGGATGCATTTTTATTGATTCAAATAGATACCAGAGAAGGAAAATTATAAAAATTATTTTTTTTGTCAATTCTTTTAATCTCAGTTTTTCAGAATATACCAGTAATCTTCCAGAATAAACATAAAGTAGAGAATAAAATGGCAATATATATCTAATTCCAATCTGCTTTTTGCTTAATGAAGCGAAAATAAAATAAATTATACACGGTAGAATAATAAATCTTTCCCTTTTATCAATTCTGGGTTTTATAAATATGGAAAGCAAAATTAAAATTATAAGAGGGATTGGTGTCTTATATAAAAATGCAAATATAAAATAATATCTCCAACCATGTTGAGAAAATTTACCATTTAAATAACTAAAGTGACCCCTTTCTGTTGCTTCAAAAATTATTCTTTTAAGACCTAAAATAAAATTTCCAATTCCATAATATTTATATGTGTAAAAAACTTTATCGTGTGTTGTAAAAACTTTCTTCTCAAATGGTTTTAAAATTCCTTGAAATCTGTAGGTAAAAAGTAAAATAAAAACTGGAAGAAGAAAAAGATATAATATGAAGAATTTAAGATATTCTTTTTTTTGTAATTTTTTTTCAAGTATAATAAGAATAATTAAAATAAAAGGCATAAGAATAATCCCTGTAAATTTTGTTGATAATGAAAGCCCGAAGGACAATCCGCAGAAAATTAAGTATTTTATCTCATCTTTCTCAAAAAATTTCCATAAAAAATAAAGTGTCATAATAAAAAATAATGTAAATGGAACATCTGTGGTAACAAGACAACTATGGGCAAGAAAATTTGGACAGAAAGTAAATAAGAATAAACTGAAAATCCCAGCAATTTTCCCATATAAGTCACTTGTCCATAAATAAATATAAAATCCAAGTAAAATACCAAGTAATATTACGGGAAGTCGTGAAAGTAATACAATTTTATCTACATTATCTCTATTTAAATAAAAAAATGCCATACCTAAATTCCATTCATTCATTCTTAAACTTTTATATAAATCTTCTGGGAAAACAATTTTTGTAGATAATAGGAAAATTCCTGATAATGTCTTTGAAAAAGGAGGATGTTCAAAATTTATATAAAAATCACCCTTTTTTACATAGAAATAGCCTGCTGGAATATGAACTGTTTCATCACATGTTATTGATTTTCTATTTGCAACATGAAATTCTCTTATAAAAAAAATTGTGAAAAAAAGCAATACCATAAAATTAATATTTTTTTTCATTTTCAATTTCCTTTTTCTTTATATATTCAATTACTTTTCTTTGTCTTTCTGCTTGTTTTTTATATCCATATTTTTCAAAAGTTTCAGCAATTTTTTCTCTTAAATAGATATTATCTGTTATATCATAAATAAAAATACTATATCCAATTTTTGTTTTAGGTTTTGTCTCCTTAAGATACCAAAAAATATTATGGTCTGAATAGTGAAGGCCACAAAGAGGATTTACACTTATTACGAGATATTCTTTTTTTGGTTTTTCTGAATTTATATGATATTTTTCTTCAGGGACACTCATAAATGCTTGATATAAAAATGGTTCATAATTATAAATATTATAAACTTCAGGTGGTATCACACCAAAATGGTTTATCATTATTTCTGTATTTTTTTCTTTATCAAGAAATGATTTAAGTCCAGTTAAATCTTGTCCCCAGTCAATATTCAATAATTTTTTCCAACCATTTTCAGGACCTCCAGCAATCTGATTAAAATATGCAAGATAATGTGGATGAATTTTGAATGATTCAAAAGAATACCATAAGATAAGAGGGGACAAAAGAATTAATTTTAATTTTGAGTGATAAGCAAAAATCCTACCTACAAAAATATATAAAAATGAATAAAAAGGTAATATATACCTTACTCCTCCTACCTGTTTTTTGCTAAAAGATGATATTAAAAAATATAAGATTGCTGGTAATATCAAAAATATTTCTTTTTTTTCAATTTTTGGTTTTAAGACGATTGAAAGAACTAAAATAATTATAAATGGAATTGGTGTTTTATATAAAAATACCCATAGGAAAAAACTCCTAAAACCAGTATTTGAAAATTTACCATTTAAATATAATTCCTGTCCTGTCTGAACTGTTTCCTTAAATATTCTTCTTATTCCTTCTATAAACCATTTTAAATTTAAAAAATTGAAATTATAGAAGACAAAGAGAATTAAAAATGGAATAATTAAAAACGAGATTATAAAAAAGCAAAAAATTTCTTTCCTGAATCTCCCTTTTATAATTCCATAAAAGAAAAAAATCAAAACAATAATTGAGAGAATAAAGAATGCAGAAAATTTTGTTGAAAGGGCAAGTCCAAATGAAATTCCAGAAAAAATTAAATATTTTTTATTATTTAATTCATAAAATTTCCAAAGATGATATAATGTCATGAGAAAAAATAAACTTACAGCAGTATCAGTAATAACAA
>CAZCUO010000144.1:0-4122 GCA_964502135.1 uncultured bacterium | reverse complement strand
ATGTAAATTTTGATAAACCTGTCAGTCCTGGTAATTACATTTATTTAACTTACAGAATAAAAACAGATAATATAACAAATGAAGGTGGGCCTGTCGGAATTTCAATATGTGCATATTTTTCAGATGGTTCAAGTTTATACTTACCAATTTCAATTCCAAAAGCAAAATATAGATGGGATGAGATAAAAAAGAAATACCAGTTGGAGAAAGAACTTAAAGGTTTAACATTATACTGCTTATATTATGACCAGGAAGGAGAATGTTATTTTGATGATATCTTTTTAACAATACCTGAAAAAACAAAGATGAAATATAATGTTAAAGGAGAAGATTTAAAGAGGATAAAGATATATGGAGAAGATGGAAAAATATTTGACACAGGAGATTTAAAAAAGGGAACAGATGAATATAATGGAGAGATAGAAATTCTTGGTATAGGATATTATTTATTTGAAGTTGAGGATTATAAAGGGAATATTTATAGAAAAATTTATCCGGAAAAAAAGACAGAAACAATAGTGCCAATGCTTGATGAAGAGATTATAGAGATAGGAGAAAAAAGGACTTATAAATTTGATTTCAAAAAGGAAGATAAAAAATATATAATTGAATTGAAGGCAAGATTGTTATCTGAAAAAATAAGTTTTGGAGGTCATTCACCGGCACTTATAATTTTTGTTAATGGAGAGAGAATAAAGATAGATAGAATTCTTGATAGGAAGGAAAAATTTACAATGGCAGATGGAAGAATATGTTCAACAGGAAGAGATGTTTTTACTGTTTATTATGCATGTGGTTTTTATATACATCCAGAAGACAACCCCTATCTCCCAGTTGATATTCCTGAAAATGACCCTTATAAGTTTAAATTTGATATAACTGATTTATTGAAGGATGGAAAAAATGAAATTATAATAGGAAATAATTCACAAATTGCAAAACTAGTAATAAGTGATTTAAAAATAAAAGGAGAGGAGAAATGAGAAAGTATTTGATTGTGTTTTTATGGTTTTTTATTAATTGTTTTTTATTTGGAGAGATGGAATATATATCACCGAAAGAAGTAAAAAAATTAAATTATAATGTTGAATTGACTAATACAGGTGTAATATCAATAAATTTTAACGGAGAAAATTTTATAATAACATCTGACTATTCATTGATTGGTGGATGGGCAAAATTAGAAAAAGATAAAAATGAAGGATTTAAAAGTATTAAAGTTGAAAAAGAGAAAGTTTATGCAGAGACAGATACATTTAAAATAGAAAGAGAAATAAAGAAAAATGCAGAATGTATTGAAGTGAGAGAAAAGATAAAAAATAAAACAAACGAGATATTACCAATTATAATAAGGCATAAGACAGAGATACAGAATCCAAAAGAACATTATCTTGGAGGACTAAGGATTTATTTAAAAAGAGCCACTTCTTCTGATTCGGCAAATCCAACAACAATAATAATAACAGAAAAAATAGGTATAGGACTTATGCCACTTGATGATGTATTTAGAGTTCATATACAGAATTTTGTTGCAGGAAATATTTATGGAATAGCGGATAATAATTTTGTTTTAATGCCGGATAAAGAATATACTATGAAGTTTGCTATATTTCTTTCAGAAGAACCTTCCTATTTTTCAGTTATAAATTCAATAAGGAGATTTCTTGGCTCTAACTTTACAATACCTGGAAGTTTCTGCTTTTTCACACCAAGAACAAAATCATATTTTAAACCAAAGGATGCTGAAGAACTTAAGCAAAGATTTAATACTTCTATTTTAGCAACTTCAGATATGGAACCAGAACTTATGAAAACATACTTTACAAATAAAAATGCCTATTTTATAAGTTTTTCATTTAATAAATCAGCAAGTGGAGTAGAAGCACAAAACCGTACTTATTACTCAGAAAATCCTGATATTTTACCATTTATTAAAGACATTATAAAAAGGATAAAAGATGTATATCCAAATGGTAAAATTCTTCCTTACTTTCATTGCTTTATAGATACAACAAAAGATGCAAAAGAAAAATATAAAGATGCAAGAATATTAAATCCAAATGGAGAACAGGCAGATTATGGAGACCCAATATATCCTTTGTTTTTCCCGACACTTGAAAATTCTTATGGTAAAGTATGTGAAAAACAGATAGATGAGTATCTTGATTTATTTGGAGCAGATGGAATATACTGGGATGAGTTTGAATATTCAAGAGCAAAATATCATTATGGCCAGCCACATGATGGATATAGTGCAGATATAGACCCTCAAACACATAAGATAATTCGTCTTAAAAGTTCAGTTACACTTTTAACACAGCCATGGAGAGTTAAGATGGTTGAAAAGATATTAAATGAGAAGAAGAAACTACTTGTAATAAATGGAAATCCTCATACAGAGACAATTTTAAAATATAAAGTTCCAAGATTTGTAGAGACAGGAAGTATAAGTAATTGCACAAGAGCACAACTATTTACACCTATTGCACTTGGAGACCATTTAACAGAGCGCAGTGAAAAGGATGCTTATAGGAAGATGCTTGAAGCACTTGATTATGGATGTGTTTATTACTGGTATTATTATTTAATCTGGCCAGAATATCCAACATTAACAAGTTATATGTTTCCAATAACTCCAATAGAGATAAATAAAGGGTATATAATAGGAAAAGAGAGGATAATAACGAAAGTTAGTGGATATTTTGGATGGGGAGACAATTCAGATGCAGAAGTTCATTATTTTGATTCAGAAGGAAGAGAAATAAAGAGGGAAACAGAAAAGGTGAAGAAAGATGGGAAGACATATTATAAAGTAGTTTTAGGTGAGTATGAAAGTTGTGTAATAGTAAGAAAGGAGAAGAAATGAGAGTTTTAACAATTTTTTTATTATTTATTTCATTTTTATTTTCAGAAGAGATATTATGTCCATTAAAGCCAGACCCACCACCAAGTATAGATGGAGATTTAACTGACTGGATAATGGTTCCAGTAAAATATGAGATAAAAGGAGAAAATGTAGTTTATGGTAAGAATAAATGGAAAAATGAGAAGGACCTATCAGGGACAATTTTTTTATCATGGAGAAATGAAGGTTTATATATAGGGTTAGAGGTAATAGATGATAAAATAGTTCAGAATTTAACAGGAAGAGATTTATGGAAAGGAGACCATATTGAGATTTATATAGATACAAAATATTCACAAGATGCAAAAGGTATATTTGGAGAAGGACAATTTCAAATAGGACTTTCACCAGGAAATTTATTAAATACAGGAGACCCAATTATTGATATACCACCAGAATATTATATTTTTCATCCAGAGAATTTTGTTTCAAAAGAAAAGATAACAGTTGCAAGTAAAAGAACAGAAGAAGGATATAATTTAGAGGCATTTATACCATTTAAACTTTTAAAAATAGATGCAAAAGAAGGTAAAATAATTGGAATAGATATATGCATATCAGATACAGATACACCAGACATTCAAGAAAAAATGACAAGTTTAATAAAAGACAAAGAGTGGAAATGTCGTGAAAGGTCAAGATTGCTTCCATTAAAATTTTCTTCTGCCTCAATTTCTATTGGAAAATAAAAATATAACATAAAGGTGGATTTATATGATAAGTTTAATTTCAACTTTTGTTCTTACAGGATTTATATTCTGTAAAAATTTTTTTATCTGGACAGAGCCATCTTTAGTAAAAGTTTTCAAAGATGCAACTCCTAAAAAATTTCAAAAACTTATATTAAAAAGTGCAAAAAATGAATATGAATCAGGCCAGATAGTAATAAGAACTAAGAAAAAACCTATGACTTTGGTTTTTATATGGCACTTTCAATTCCAAATGTTATAGCAAAATAAAAAAATCAATAAAATTCTTAAGATGGTTTTGGCGAGGTAGTTGTCATGGTGGAGAATATGAAACTTCTTTAATCCTTTATCTTTATGAAAAAAGTGTTAAAATTTATAAGGCAATAGATGTGGATAAATAAAAATTTTATTCTGGTGAAACCATTGTTTCAACATGGGGATTACAGAAAAGTAAAAGAGGAATATATGGAGCACCAAAGGAAGAAAGTAAAGAAAAAGGGGAGAAGATATTTAATGCAATAATAGAGG
>CAZCUO010000143.1:0-6312 GCA_964502135.1 uncultured bacterium | reverse complement strand
AAGAAGTCCTACCACTTATTCAAGATTTATTACCAAAATTAAAAATGGCAAAAAATCCAGAACTTTTTAAAGATAAAATATTAAGTGAAGAGATTATTCTTGAAGAAGGTTTTGATAATGAGAAAAGTAAATGGTCTTTTTGGCAGAGAGATTATAGTTTTGCAAAATTTGAATATGATAAAGAAAAGGGAAATAAAAATAATGGTTCAATAATGATAGATGCTGAAAATTCAAAAGGAACTCCTATATGTTATTTAAAAACTTTTAGAAAAGATGAAAAAATAAAAATGGAAGATGAAATTTATTATTTTTCTTGCTGGTATTATTCAGAAAATCTTAACAAAGATGCTAAAATTCAAGTTGATGTTCAATGGAGGGATAAAGAGAATAAATATATTGAGATTTTTTCCTCAAAACAAGGCAAAGTAAATCAAAAAAATTGGGATAAATTAGAGATTATTTTTAAAACACCTTCTAAGGAGAAAAATCCAGTTTTATTTACAATTCTTTTAAAAGTTGAAAATGCATTCAAAGGAAAGGTTTGGTTTGATGACATTTATTTCTCAAAAATTAAATTAAAAGAGGAATTTGACCCAGATGGATATATTTATGAAAATTTTGGAGAAGGTCTTTTATGTTTAAGGAGTGAAGAGGGTAAAAATGTAAATCATTTATCAAGAAGTTCAATTCAAAGAAATCCAACATATCAAATTAAAAAAATTTTTGATTTCAAAATAATCTCGGAAGATGAATGGGAAAAAGTTGAAAAAATATGTTTATCAATACATTTCTGTGTTTTTGATAATTCAAGATTTGATAATCCACCTATTAATGGACTTGATGAAGAAATAGAAATAATAATTAATGGTAAAAGCCACAAATATCCAACAAGAAAATTTAGTATATATCCAGAATATAAATGGCATGATTTTTGGTTTGATAAGAAAGAATTTAATTATGGAATAAATGAAATAATAATAAAAAAGGCAGAATCAAAAAAAATAAAATATGATGATTATTTTTATGTTGGTATAGATACAGGAGAAAATCGTGGTAAAAGTTTTGTTTCATATGATGGAGGGAAAACATGGAAAAGTGAAAAACTTAATTTTTATTATGAAGCAAATGGTGAATTTATGATAAGAGCATATTTATTGACGAAGGATGCGCCTGAATTTAAGGTTGAGATATCTCCGGGGAAAGAGATAATTGATAGAAATAAGATAATAAAGTTTTTTGGAAGCAAAGATGGAATTGAAAAGGGAGGAAAATTAATTTTTGAAAAAGGGCAGAGTGCTAAAATTGAATGGTTTTATAAAAATATAGATAAAAATTTTCCATTTGAATTTAATATAAGTGGAAAGGGCAATTTAAAAGTGAAAATTATGAATGAAGAAGGAAAAAAGATAGATGAAATTGATTCAGAATTACCATTAAAAAAGATTTATCAAGAAGGGAGAAATTTTGAAATAAGTGGAATTTTAATAGAAGGTAAAGATAAGATAATTATTGACAAGATAGAAATAAAAGGGAGAAAACTGAATTTTCCTGAAGAAAAGATAATAAACATTTCACCTAAAATTTCAAAATATACTGGAAAACTTAAAAAAGGAAGATTAAATTTTTATAAAGATAAAAATGGAGATTATATATTAGAGAATGAAACACTAAGAGCAAGATTTACTCTTAAAGATAAAAGATTGACTATGAATTCTCTTTATAGCGAACTTTCTCAAACTGAAATGATAAAAGAACCTGAAAATTTATATCTTTTTTTAATTGGAATTGGTGAAAAAATATATAAAGGGAATAAGGATTTTGTATGCAGAAAAATAAATGAAAGGGAAAATGGTTTTATTGCAGAACTTTATAATGAAGAGGAAAAAATAAGTTTAAATTTAGGTATTTTTATAGAAAAAGAAGGATTAAAGATGACTTTGGAATTGATAAATGAAGGAGAAGAAAAAGGATTTAAAATTTCTTTTCCACATATTCAAGGATTATTTTTATCAGATGATATAGAAAATGATTACTACTTTTATCCCTATACTTCTGGAATAATTACAAATATACCTTCATTTATAAGAAGTGGTTATGGAAATAATCAGGCATATTATCAAGTTATAGACATATTTTCACCTTCCATGGGTTATGGATTGTATTTTAGGGTTGATGATAAAGATGGTTGGCATAAAATTTTAACATTTCAAAAATATATAAATGGTAAAGATTTTAATGTTTCTGATAATGTTTTACCTGATTATAGAAAATTTCTCCTTTTAAATACAATTGAAAGAATTGATGGGTATAGTTTTTGTGTTGAATATATGGAAAGAATAAGAAAAAAAGGTGAAAAATTTTCTCCATCTCCATGTATAATTTCAGTTCATGAAGGTGATTGGAAAGAGGCAATGAAGAAATATTCAGAATGGGCGCATAATGTATGGAAATTTAGACCATATCCAAATAAACTGACAAATGCATGGAATTTTTTTGCTATGACAATTGGAGATATGCAAGAAGGTAAAGTTATAAGAGATAGAAAATATATATCTGATTGGATTGATGCATTAAGTGATGTTGTTGAAATGTGGGGATGGTGGGAATGGACAGAAATTGGACCATGGGGAAAAAAAGCAGAAGAATTAAAAAGAGACCCAAAATTTATATGGAATAATTACATTTTAAATGACCCATTTGATGGAAAGTTAAAATATACTGATAAAATTGGTGATTATAAAGAATATCTTGGAGGTTTAAATGCTTTAAAAGAGGGTATAAAAAAGTATAAAAAGATGGGGAAATTGGTAACTCTTTATACAGACCCTTATAGATGTTATGATATGACTGAAATGGGTAAAAAATATGGAAAAGAATGGGCAATAATTAATGAAAAAGGAGAATACCCTACACCTTATGAAGCATATAGAATATGTCCTGATAATAAAGATTTTTGGCAATATATCCAACAAACTATGGAAAGGGTTATGAAAGAAACAGGAGTAGATGGATTAAGATTTGATGAGTATGGATTAAGTGGGTTTAAATGTTATAGTTTAAAACATAATCATGTATTCAGTGAAAAAACAACATCAGAGGTTAATAAAGCATGTGCAGAGGTATGTAAATTAGCACATGAAAAAATGGATAGAATTGTCAAAAACAGCATACTTACAACTGAATTTCCTGGTTATGATTATATGACTCAATTTCTTGATGGAAGTATAACATATTTTCTTTCATCAGATAAAATTCCTTTTGGAAAACCAATTGTTTATATTGGAAGATTCTTTTTCCCTGAATTTAAATTTTTTGAGTTAGACCATACTAAAAAAGATCCAGAAGGTAAAATAACTTTTTTTAATGGAGTTGGAAGATTTTACACAAATTCTACTTTTGGATATAAAGAAAAATTTTATATCATCTTGAAAAAATATAGTGAAATTTTTTCAAGTAGAGATTGTGAAGTTCTCATTCCATCATTAAAAGAAGGGATTTATATAAATAAATTTAGCGGTAAAGAAGGAACAATTTTTACAATATATAATGCATCTGGATATACCTATAAAGGAGAAATTATTGATATAGAACTAAAACAGAACGAAACTATTTATGATATAATAAATGAGAAAGAATGTGAAATTGAAAGATATGGGAATAATAAGGCAAAAGTGAAAATTTATATTGAAAACAATGATGTGGCTTGTTTAATAAAAAAAATTAAAAATTGAAATTTTAAAACTTATGAAAAGAAGTGAAAATTCGTGGAAATTTTTTTATGAGAGTTTAAGATATCTTGGAGGCGGTAGTTCAACAAATTCTAAAAGACCAATATTTGAAGGATATGAGCCAGCAGTTATAATTAAAGGGAATGGTTGTAGGGTTTGGGATCTGGATGGAAATGAGTATATTGATTTTAGATGTGGTCTTGGTCCTATAACACTCGGTTATAATATTCCTGAAATAAATCAAGCAATTATTGAACAACTAAAAAATGGTATTTCTTTTTCATATCCTCATCCTCTTGAAGGAGAAGTTGCAAAAAAACTTGTAGAAATCATACCATGTGCTGAAAAAGTAAGGTTTTTGAAAACTGGAGGAGAGGCAATCGCTGCTTGTATAAAAATTGCAAGAAATTATACTAATAGAAAAATAATTATTCACTGTGGATATAATGGATGGTTAAATTGTTTTGATACTTCAGGAGTTTTTGCTACAGGAATAAGGGATTCTTCTCCTCAAAAAGGTATTCCACCTGAAATCGCTTCACTTCATAAAAATCTTCCATGGGCAGAATTTGATTTATGGGAAAAAATTTTTAATGAAAGGGGCGAAGAGATTGCTGCAGTTGTAATTGCTGCAAATTATAAAGAAATAGAAAAAGGTAAAGAATTTTTACCTTTTATAAGGAAATTGACTGAAAAATATGGTGCTCTTATGATAATGGATGAAATAGTTACAGGTTTTAGAGTTGCTTTAGGTGGTATTCATGAGTTTTTTAATTTTTCTCCTGATATGGCAGTTTTTAGTAAAGGTATTGCAAATGGAATGCCAATTTCTGCGTATCTTGGAAAAAAAGAATTAATAGAAAGTTCTTTTGAAATAGGAATTTCTTCAACTTTTGGTGGAGAAACTCTTTCACTTTCAGCCTGTAAAGCAGTTATAGATTTTTATTTAAAAAATAATGTAATTGAATATCTCTGGAAAATAGGGGCCAAATTCTGGGATAGAATAAATAATTTATTTAGGAAATTTGGTATTGAAGCAGAAATTAAAGGGTTCCCAATTTGTCCATTTTTTGATTTTAAATCAAAAGAAGAAAAAGATTTATTTTTTAAAAATTGTTTTAAAAATGGGGTTATATTTTATAATGTTGGCTATGTAAATTATTCGCATAAAGAAAAAGATATAGAAGAAGCAATTGAAAAAGTTGAACAAGCAATAAAAGAAATGAAAAATGGAAATGATTGATTTTCATGCTCATACAACAACAGAAAATTGTGATGAGTTAATTGAATATTATAAGAAATTTAATATCAAAAAGGCATGTCTACTTGGAGATGTATTAAAATATGGTTATAACCCAAACGAAGAACAAATTAAAGAAATAAACAACTTGACAATCCAACTTACAAAAAAATATCCATCATTTTTTGTTGGTTTTTGTCATTTAAATCCAAGGAATAAAAAAAAATTTATAGAAAAGGAAATTGAAAGATGTATAATAAAAGAGAAATTAAAAGGCGTAAAACTTGAAGCATCAATTTTTGCATCTGACAAAAGAGTATTTTTTATAGCAGACATATGTCAAAATTTAAATATACCGATATTACAACATGCTTGGAATACATTTTCTTTAGGTAAAAACCCCACTCCTTATTGTTTTCAAACAGATCCAGAAGATGTAGTAATTCTTTCAAAAAATTTTCCAAAATTAAAAATTATTATTGCTCATCTGAAAGGAATTGATATAAGGGGAATAATAGAAATAAAAAATTATGAAAATATAAGTGTTGATACAAGTGGTGCTCAACCAATTTCTGGAGTTATTGAATTTGCTGTAAAAAAAATTGGTTCAGAAAGAATATTATTTGGCTCTGATGTTTATTTTCCAAATGGAAGGGATATACCAGTTCAATTAATGGCAGTAATGAAAAGTAAAATAAGAACAAAAGAAAAAGAAAATATTCTTTTTAAAAATGCAAAAAGGATTTTAAATAATGATAATTGATGTTAATGTTAATTATGGTATCTGGCCATTTAGAAAATTTTATATTGATTCTTTAAAAAAATTAGAAAAAAAATTGAAAGAAAACAAAATTGATTTTGCATTTATTTCTCATTTAGGAGGAGTTTTGAATTATCAAGAAGTAGAAGAATATAATAATGAACTTTATAAGAAAATTAAAGGAAACAAAAATTTTTATTTTGTACCAGTTATAAATCTTAATCTTAAAGATGCAGAAGAAAATATTGAAAAATTTAAGTTTATAAAGATTGTTCCTAATTATCACCTCTATTCAATAAACGATAAAAAATTTACAAAAATTTTTAGAAAGATATCTGATTTAAAAATTGTGGTTTTTCTCCAAATGAGATATGAAGATGAGAGAAATCAAAATCCTCTATTTAAGGTTAAAGGAATGGATATTGAAGAAATAAAGAAATTTGCTTCAAATTTTCCTGAAATAAAAATAATTCTATTATGTTCTTATTACAGAGAAGCAATTGAATTATGCAAGATGGAAAATATTTATTCTGATATTTCTTTTATTGAAAATTATAAAACAATAAAAACTCTTTTAAATTATA
>CAZCUO010000142.1:0-3348 GCA_964502135.1 uncultured bacterium | reverse complement strand
TTTACCCTACCAAATCATCAGATTCAGCCACGTGTATCAGAAAAAGATTTGTCTGTTTTAAAAAAGATCGAGGAAGATAAATTACTATTTGGTCCAATAAAGGAAAGTTTTAGGGGTATACCAACTAAATTAATAAAGTCAAAAGGTAAATTAAAAGTCTATGGAGGAAGTAATATTGAAAGGTATTCTCTTTTAAAACCTAAAGGCTTTACTGACAAACATTTATTTACAACATTACAAAAAGAACGATTGCTAGTTCCCAAAATTGCTATTCAAAGAATAAGAAATCTTGCTTTAACAAGGCGTTTGGTGGGTACTATAATGGAGAAAGATGAGATTCCTTTTGAAACCTTAACAGTGATTCTTCTTAAAGATTCTTCTATTTCATTAAAATATTGTCTTGCCTTATTAAATTCTTCATTACTAAATTATTACACCCGCATAAAATTTAATCATATGCATATTGAAAGTGACACTCTAGATTTTCTTCCTATTTATCGACCTGCTCCTTTCCAGCAAACCCCCATCATCTCTCTTGTAGATGCTATTATTCAGAAGAAAAAAGAGTATCATGCCATAAGCCAGGATATTGAGGATTATGTTGATTTTAAAAAAGCGGACCTTATAAGTCTTGATGAGTTTTTAAAGAAGGCAGCTTATGATTTTGAAGTTTTATCCTCACTTAAAGTTAAAACCGATAATTTTGATTCCTTAAGGATAAAAACCGAAGGGGATAATATTATTCTTGAATATGGGATTAAAAGAAAGATTGAGGAATATGAAGAATTTGATGAGGATGAGGAGCAGGTAGAAGTAATAGGCAAGTATATAATTGACTGGTATGAGGTGGGAAAAGGAAAGATAAAAGATATTTTTGCTATTGAATTTCTTTCAAAGGTTCTTGAAGGAACAAAGAATTTTTCAAAGGCAAAACAGAAATCTATATGGCAGAAGATAGCAGAGATTAAGGTTCCTGAATTTAATGAAAAAGTCAAAGCAGGATTTTCAAAATACAAAAATGCGATAGAAAAAGCAAAGGAACTTGATGAAGAGATAACAAAAATAGATAGAGCAATTGACAGACTTGTCTATGATTTATACGGATTAACAGAAGAAGAAATTCAAGTTGTTGAAAAATCCGTCTGGGGTGAGAAATTTGAGGAAATGTATAAAAAACTCCCAAATAAAGAAAGTGCTTTAACTCTATCAAAAATATATGAAGAAAAAAATGAATGAAATTAAACTTATAAAAGTTGAAAAAGTAGATGATGAACTCATTCAAGAAGTTGTAAATAGAATAGTAAAGGCGGTTAATCCACTCAAGATATTACTTTTTGGTTCATGGGTATACGGAAGACCGAAAAAATCCAGTGATTTAGATCTTTTAGTTGTTATGGATAATAATATCAAATCTCGTCGCGCAACAGCTGGTGAAATTTATAGTGCGCTTCGTGTGATATTAATACCAAAAGATGTTGTTGCTACTCTAAATGATATTGAGAAATGGAAGAATGTTCCTCAAGCATTTATTACAACAATTGTTAAGAAAGGCAAGGTGATCTATGAAAAAAAGATTGACCTTGTTAAAATGTGAATGGGCAAGGCAGAGAATGATTTAAAAACAGCAAAAGATAAATTAAACACCCAGGAGACCGCAAATGATACTATATGTCTTCATGCTCAACAATGTGCAGAAAAATGTCTAAAGGCTTTCCTCATATATCATGAGATTGAATTTGAAAAAACTCGTGTCTTAGAGGATTTAATCATGCTTGCTATGCAAATAGATAACTCATTTATTGAGTTGATAGAATTTGCAAAAAAACTTACACCTTATGCGGTTGAAATCAGATATCCATTGTTTGAAGAACCCACAGAGGAAGAGGCAAAGGAAGCCATAGAAATAGCAGAAAAAATTAAAGAGTTTATATTAAAGAGGATATCATTAAATGATTAAAAAACTTCTTAAATGGATATCAAAAACATTTGGTGTATCATTAGAGCCGCCTTTTGAAATAGTAGATAACCTGGATTTATTCGTAAAAGATAAACTCAATTCAATGCTTGATGGTGTTAATTCTTTTGATATTGCTACAGGATATTTCCAGATTTCTGGCTGGCAGGCATTTTCAGAGCAGGTAGAAAAGTTAATCCAAAAAGGTGGGAAGGTAAGACTTTTAATAGGAAATGTATCAAGAGAATATCTTTTACCTCAAACAGCAAAATTTTTATTAAAATTGATAAAGAATCCTAAAATTGAGGCCCGGACAATAAAGCCAAGACTATTGCATGCAAAACTATTTATGGCAAAAACAGAAAAGGAATTAAGAATTCTTTTTGGTTCAAGCAATGTTACTTTCGGGGGAATGGAAGCAAATATTGAATTAAATACCTATGAAGTCCTTGAACGAGATTCGAAAAAGGCAACAAGTTTAATTGAATGGTATGAAAAACTCTGGGAGGAAGCTGTTCCAATCGATGAAGAATTAGAGATTGAGATAACCCTTACATCCCAAAAGGAAGAAAAGAAAGAGCTTCTACCAGTAATTCAGGATCCAAATAAGGCATTATTTTTAAGTTTGTTGATTAAAGACCTATCAAGAGTTGATTTAAGAGATATAGGAAATTTTGGTCCATTAAAATTTCAATACATTGATGCTGTCACAGGAGTAAATAGATTTTTCTTTCAGCCCGGAGATAAAAGAGGGCTAATGCTTGCTCATGAGGTAGGACTTGGAAAAACTATAATCTCAGGAATGATCTTAAAGCATCTATTGTTTCATAAGTATATAAAAAATGCCTTGATTATCGCACCTTTATCACTAATCCGTCAGTGGATGGAGGATTTAAGAAGTAAATTCAATGTAGAGCCAATTGAAATTACCTCAAGAATTATAAAGAATTTTAGACCTTTAAACTTTAATGTTTATATTATTTCTTATGACCTCCTCCGTGAACATAAAGATACTTTCCATAAAGATTGGGATTTAATAGTTATTGATGAATCACATTTTATAAGAAATAAAGAGACACTAAGGTTTAAGGCAGTTAAAGAGTTAAAAACAAAATTCCATTTGCTTTTAACCGCAACCCCAATGCACAACAAAATTGAGGATATTGCAACACAGCTTTTCCTTTTTGTCCCTGAGGAGATAATAAGTAAAGCAACAAAAAGAGAGATCTCAAGAGTGGATAGAACAAGACTGTTTAGGACGTTTATAAAAAGAAGGCTCCAGAAAGAAGAACTTAGCGAAATAATACCTGAAAGAAATGTTTTGCCCCCTGAGATTATTACACTTTCTGAAAAGGAGAAAGAGATTTATGAGAAACTGAAAGACTTCCTCTCTC
>CAZCUO010000141.1:0-9638 GCA_964502135.1 uncultured bacterium | reverse complement strand
TGTTATCGCACTTGTTAATGTCGTCTTACCATGATCTACATGCCCTATCGTCCCTACATTAACATGAGGCTTTGTCCTTATAAATTTCTCCTTAGGCATATCCCCTCCTTTTTTAAATTTATTTTTAGCTGCTGATGGGATTCGAACCCATGACCCCGTCCTTACCAAGGACGTGCTCTACCCCTGAGCCACAGCAGCAATTTTTAGAAATTATACCATAAAAAATAAAAAAAC
Organism: uncultured bacterium; assembly: GCA_964502135.1. Lineage (GTDB taxonomy): Bacteria > Ratteibacteria > UBA8468 > B48-G9 > JAFGKM01 > JAMWDI01. The sequence goes on along the minus strand of CAZCUO010000141.1, from coordinate 9,404 downwards.
AAAAAAATAATTTAAAAGAGCGGGAAACGGGATTCGAACCCGCGACTTCGACCTTGGCAAGGTCGCACTCTACCGCTGAGTTATTCCCGCTTTTTAATATAATTATAATAAAAAATTTTATATGTGTCAAGTTTTCGTATTTTTTTCTTTAAAACATTATAATTTGACAGATATTAAAAACAAAAACTAAAATTTACATAATGAAACTATTATTTCAATTTTTTTTCATGGGTTTTATCTGTGGTTTAAGTTTTTGTGGACTTCATTGTTGTCTTCTGCTTTTTCCATTAGTTGTAAAAGTATCAAATCACTGGAAAGAAGGAATTAAAACAGTTTTTTTATTTGGAATTTCAAAAATTTTTGTTTATAGTATAATAGGAGGTTTAACTTCATATTTTGGATATTATTTACAAGGTATTATTCAGAAAGATTTTTTTTATCTTATTTCAAGTTTTATTCTTGTTTTAATAGGTATCTGGTTTTTATACACTCCAAAAAAGTTTGTAAAAATTTACAAAACATCTACATCTTTAGTTTTAGGAATTATAGAAGGTATAATCCCATGTGCACCATTAATAGGACTTATTATTTATATTGCATATTTGAATAAAGGAATTTTATTTGGTTTTAATGCAGGTTTTTTGTTTGGTCTTGGTTCTATAATTTTCCCTGTTCTTTTTATTTGTGGATTTATTCCCTATTTATGGCAAAAATTTTTTTTCAGTTCAAAGGTAAAACTTGTTTTTAAGTTTTTGGGATTTTTAATATTTACTTTTTGGGGTATTAATCTTATTTTTCGAAAATTTTAGCCCAGTTTTTTGGTTTTCTATTTTTTACTTTTTGATATACATATGCGGCAATAATCGGAAAAGCAATTGTAACTTCGGAATAGACCATTTCTGTATTTGGAAAATCAACTTTTCCCCATGAATGTGCTTCTTTTAATGTTGAACCTGAAAGTGCTCCATCCCTAACATCAGCAACAGTTATTTGAATTGCGTATTTATGCATAGGAACTGTTTTTTTTAGAATATCAGCACATACTACAACATCTTGTGTAAAATTTTTAGGAACTCCCCCTCCAAGCATAACAACGCCTGTTTGATTTGCAGCAATTTTTAATTCTGTAAGTTCCCTAAAATCTTTAACAGAATCAATTGAAACATGTTTTTCGGGATGTTTTACTTGATGATAAACAAGACCAAAACCAGCAGAACAATCTGAAAAAGCAGGAACAAATATAGGAACATTTTTCTCATATGCAGCAAGTATAACTGAATCATCTGATTTAATCCCTTTTTCTTTTAGGTATTTGCCCATCTCCCATATAAATTCTCTTGATGAATAAGGTCTTGGGTCAAGATTTTCAGCAATTTCAGCAACAGTCATATCACAAATTCTCAATTCATCCTCATCAATAAAAGTATCATATATTCTATCTATGTGTAATTTATTGAGTTCTTTATCATCCACATCAGGACTTCCTATATAATGTCTAAAACCAAGTGCTTCAAAAAAATCCTGGTCAACTATTATTGCTCCTGAAGAAACAATAACATCAACAAGATTATTTCTTATCAAATCACATACAGCATTTTTAAGTCCAGCACTGAAAATTGAACCAGCAAGAGTTAAAATTACAGTTACTTCTTCATCTTTAAGCATTCTTTCATAAAGCATTGCTCCATAAGCAAGTGTTCTTGCTGAAAAAGCCATTTTGGAATACATTTCAACAATTGGTATAGCATCAATTTTTTTTATATCTACATGTTCAATAGGATTTTTTAAATAATCCTTTTTTGTTCTTTCCATCTTCTCTCCTTTTGATTTCATTTTACTAAATTTTTTCTCCTTTGTAAATTAAAAATTGTAAATCCTAATCTCATAAATGTAAATAAATTGACTACCATTTGTGTTTAAAAATTCAATCTTTATTCTTTGGGCTTTTAACTTTTCAAATTTATATCTGAAAAAATAATTGGTATTGTCTCTCACTTCAGCAATTTTTCCAAGCAAACCATTTTTTTCAACATAAATATTAAAATCTCTTGGTATATTTGGAGAAACATAAAAAGGAGGGATATGAGTATATTCTTTTTCAATGCTAGGGTCAAAAATAATCTGAATATAATTAAATTCTTTCTCCTCTTTTAAATCAATTTCTATAAATTGTGGCATGCCTTTATTTGAAATCCATACATTTGTCCATTTTTCAGGTCTTGATACACCACTTACAATATTTTCTGGAGAAAAAGGATAAATTTCTGGAATGATTTCAAAATATAAATTTCTTCTATTTGACCACATCTGAAATCTCCATTTTTTCCCTTCTTTAAAAATTAAAGAAAGACCTGGTAGATTCTCATCTGTTGTCTTTAAATAAACATTTTCATTTTTTTCAAAATAAAACCAGTATATACCTTTTTCAAATTCTTTGTTTATTTCTATTAAAACTTCCTCGTTCCCTTTTTTCAATTCTATTTCTCTATATAAAATATCTTTTTCACAAGTAAAATCCCATAAGTCATAAGAATCCCTTAAATGAAATTTTAAAACTGTATCATTTTCAACTTTTGCCTTAAATTTTATCTTTTCTACATAACCAATTAAAGGAAGTTTTTCACCAATAGGATATTCAATTTTTATTTCATCACTAAATTTCTCAAATTTTAAAGCCATTTCTGAAGAGGCACAAATTTTACTTTTTCTACATAAATCATTTTCATCCTCATTTTTAATACCTGGAATAAAACAACCTTCTCTCAATAAAATCTGCTGTAATTCCTTATAATATCCTTTTTGGTAAATATCCCTTGGAAAACAATTATACTTTTTGCATAAATAAACAGAAGTCCCTGCTGCTTGCCCTATTATGCTACATGTCCCCATCAATCTTGTTGTTCCAAGAGCAACATGACTGACACTAATATTTCTTCCAGCAAAAAGTAAATTTTTTATATTTTTTGAATAAATACATCTATATGGAATCTGATAAATATAAACGTATCTTTTATCAACTTCTTCTATATGTTTTTCCTTATCAAATACATGAGTTGGTTCAGGAGGTTGTTCTTTTGCAAGTATTCCACCTGGAGTATGTAAATCAATAATCCATCCACCATAAGCAATAGCATCCTCAAATTTTCTTCTTTCTTTTATATAATTCTCATTTAAAATATAATCACCAACAAACCTTCTTGACTCCCTTTTTCCAGGAACCATTCCAACCCATTCAAGAACAAAATTACTAAATCCATGGTCTTCTGCATTTTTTAAATGGTCCCAAATCCCAAGAACATGAGCAATTAAATTATGTTTTATTTCTTCATTATCATAAATTGTGTCAAAAGGCCATCCAATTTCAATCCACCAGTATCCTGGCTTACTTTTATGATATCTTAATTTTAAACAAATATCATCTTTTTCATATTTTATTGCCCAACTCGGAGGAGTATATTTAACAGGCCTTCCTACATCTCTTACAAGAAACAAAAGAGAATTTCCCATTATTCCCATATCTTCCTTTTCTGGAGCAAGTTCCTCTCCAAATTCATATTTACCTTCCCTTCCAATTCTAAATTCTGCACCACTTGAAAATCCAAGAGTACCATCTCCAGTTGCATCAATAAAATAATCACCATAAATTATAAATTCTTTTTCACTCCCAAGTTGAACACAATAGACACCTTCAATTTCATCACTTGATTTCATAATTGCTTTCCTTACAGAAGTATTCAAATAAATTTCAACTCCTTCATTTCTCAAAAACTCATATAAAACAATATCAAGAATTCCATTACTCCAAGTGCTTATATGCCACTCAAAATTTCTTTTCCTTTCTTCAAGAAATATCTCACTTATTATACCTGTTTCCCTTGCCCATGCATTACAAGCACATGCTCCACCAATATTAACTCTTATTTCAGAACTTGCATTTCCTCCAAAAACAGGTCTATCTTGAATTATACAAGTGGATAGTCCTAACCTTTTTCCAGCAATAGAAGCACAAACTCCAGCAAGTCCTCCTCCACATACAACAAGTTGGTATTTTTTATTCATATTTTTCCTCCAGTTTTAGTTTTTAATTATAACATACAAACAATAATTCCAAAATTCTGCCCACCTCTAAGGTGTCCTATGGGGAGGGTTGATAGAGAAGGGTTTTGAAGGTGTATTTTTTAAAATTTAAACTTCTTCCTCTTCTACCTCTGTAATTATTTCTTCTGGTCTTTCCTCTCCTTCTTTTAAATTCGCAATCAATTCATTAAAAAGTTCGTCAAAATCAACAGGTAATCTTTTCCTTTTATATGGATTTGCCCATGAAAGAATCTGATGGTACATATATGGATGCCACTTTCCTGTTTCTCTAATTTTTTCTCCTATCCTCTTTACATATTCATTAGCAGTAAGTATTTTTTCTGCTCTCTCTTTTCTTACTTCTACTGCCTTCTGTAATTCCATATCAACTGGGAAATCACATTTTTTCAATATACTCTCAAAAGCACTTCCTGTTACTTTTTCCTCTTTATTGTAAGCAAAACCAAGTGTTACATAATAAATTTTTTCAATTGAGTCAATTATTTCAGGAGATGATTCATTTGTGTCAGGTTTTGATTGAAGGAATTCATTATAAAGAGCATAAGCAACATATGCTTTTTCTCTAATATTTAATTCTTTCTCAATATTAAAATTCATCATAAGATTTTCAAAATGTTTTGGAACTACTATACATGGAAGTTTCTCAATTCCAAGTTCTTTTGCAGCAAGAAATCTATGCTGTCCATCAATAATCAAGTATTTGTTTCCCCCTCTATCTTTTTCAACAACAATCACAGGAACCAAATACCCAATCCTTTTAATTGAAGTCATTATATGATTGACGTGATAATTGCTCGGTTTCCTTTGATGTGATATAACTTCAAGATTTTCTATAGGAATAATTTTTAAAATAAGTTCATTTCCTTTATATGGATCTTGAAATTTGAATTCATCTTTTAAAACTTTTTTTGTCATGTTCCCCTCCTTTTTTCAATTGATTTAGATTATATAAAAAACTCAAAAGTTTCATTTATCTCAATATTTAAGGTAGAACAGGCAATAAAATGTTTTTATTTCCTAACTCAAACATGCTCTTTTCATATAAACATTTTTTAAACATTTTTAAAAGTAATGCTCAGAAAATTTTATAAGTAAATCAAAAATTCTTAAAACATATTCCTTATTTGTAAATCCAAGTCCACATGAAGGTGTAAAAATTGAATTTTCAAGGATTTTTTCCTTTTTCAACCCTTTCCCATTCAAAGAATTTAAAATTTCGTCAAACTTTTTTCTCAAATTTTCAAAATTTATCTTTTCACTAAAATCTTGACCAACAGGAATCACTCCCCATGCTATATATTTACCTTTTTTAATAAATTCTTTTATCTCTTCAAAATATATTAAAAATTTCTCTCCATAATTGTAGGCGTCAAAACTCAAAATATCAATATCACTTTTTAAAAAAATACTCCAGTTGGTATTTCCACAACAGTGCATTCCTATAATTGCTTTTTCTTTTTCTCTTAATTCTGAAATTAAAGAAACAATCAATGAAAAAATTTTTTCTTCACTAACAGGAAAAAAAGAAGAACCGTAACTTGCCATTACTGGTTCATCGTAAAAAATAATAGGTATTTTATTTTTTATTTTAATTTTTCTAACTTGCCATATCCCTTTCATTGCAAGAGATTTCACATATAAATCTTCAATTAATTCATTATAAATTAATGCTTTCCCCTCTTTATCTTTTACTGAGGAAAGAAAAGTAATAGGGCCTACAAGTTGACCTTTTAAAAAATTTGAATTAAGATTTTTTTTAAAAATAGAATAAAAACCCGAAGCAAATTTTTCAGAAAATTTAAAAAATTCATAATCTCTCTCCTCAAATTTTTCATAAAATTCATTTATTTCTTCCTCTGAAAATTCAAAGGTAATTAGTTTATTTTCTGCATCAAATTTGATACATGGAAGCCCTTCAATAACCTGTGTAATCATACTTTGGTAAAAATTCAACTTTGGAAACTGTGGCCAATAAGGAATTTCTTCAAAATAAGAACAGACTACCTCAACACCGAGTTCTACATTATCATAAGGTAAACTTCCAATTCCTGTAATTTTATTTTTTACTTTTTTAATTTCTTCAAGCATTTTTTACTACTTCCTTTTTTAAAGGATATTTGCCGCAGGAAAATTTTTCTCCTTCAGGGCAATATCCAAGAAATACACATTTTGCTCCAGCATTTTCAAAAACAGAAGGTAAATTTTCCTGACAAATTTTAAGCATTTTATAAGCAAGACTTCTTATTTCCCATTGAGACCTTGAACAACACCTTACTCTGAAAAAATGTAATAACTCTCTGGCATTCATAGTAACTACAATTTTAGTTTCTACAGCATTTGGCAGAATATACCTTGCATCCTGGTTTGCTTCTTCTCCTTCTATTCCTATCTCTTTATATCTTTTTATCAGATTTTTATATACTCTCTTTAAATTTTCCATTGCTTCAATAAAATTTTTCTTTAAAATTTCATCTCTTTCTATTGATGGAGGAATTACATAATTAAAATCTTCTGCATTTACATATCTTTGACTTTGTTGAGAATAAGAAGCTATACGATGTCTAACAAGTTGATGTGTAAGAGCTCTTGAAACACCTTCTATTGCAAAAGTAAATTTTACATGTTCAAGCACACTTTCATGTCCTGATTTTACAATTTCTCTAACAAATATTTCTTTCTTTCTCCGGTCAATTTTTTTACTTTTTTCAAATATTTCAAAAGCGTATTTAGATGAATAACACTGTCTGGCTGCTGAATAAATAATTTCAACAGGGTCTCTACTCATTTCAATGAGTTCCACTCTCATTTTTTTCTCCTGTTTGGTTAAATTATTATATAAAATTTATTTCTTTTTTTCCATTTGAAATATTATTCATTAAAAATTCAGTTGTTTGTGAACCTCCGAAGTTCCCAAGTCCTTGATGGTCAATAAGTTAAATAAAAATTACTACTTCCACCTCTGGGATTAAAATTGGGAATGAAGGTTTTCATTTATGGATTTTGAAAATTTTGTTTCTTTGTTTTGCACCACGAATTAAAATTAATTTTTCTACTGGGATATTTAAGTATTTTGCCGAATTTCTATCACCTTTCTGTTGGCAAGTCCACCTTCTGCCTTTTCTCTAACTTTAATTTCAAATCTATCATCTTCTTTTTTTATAATCTCATCTTTTTTTTGAATCAGGAAAAACCTTAACTTTTATGGACATAATTTATTCCTCTTTTTCGGTTTTTTATTTTGACTTTTCTTTTAAGTATATTTCCTCTATTTTGATTTCCCTTTTATAGACCTTACACATATCATAAATTGTTAAAAGAACTACACTTACCCCATATAATGCTTCTATTTCAAAGCCAGTTCTATCAATTCCTTCAACCTCACAAATTACTTTTATTTTATCTTCCTTTATTTCAAAATCAATCTTTCCTTTTGTAATTTTAACAGGATGACAATGAGGAATAACATAAGGAGTATTTTTTATTGCAAGAAGACCTGCACTTTCAGCAAAACTTAAAACATCCCCTTTAGGAACTTTTTTTCTCTTTATTTCTTCTATTATTTTTTTATCAAGTTTTATTATTCCTTCTGCAACTGCTTTCCTTTTTGTTGGTTTTTTCTTACTTATATCAATCATTAATTTGTCTTCCTGTATATATATTAAACCTTTCTCCTCTTATAAAACCAACCAATACAATTTTAAATTTTTCTGCAAGTTCTATTGACAAAGATGTTGGTGCAGAAAATGAAAAAATACAAGAAAATTTTGCTCTTTTTGCTTTAAAAACAATTTCAGAACTTATTCTTCCAGATGTTAACAAGATTTTTCCTTCTGTTTTAAAATTACTCAAAATTGCCTTTCCTATTACTTTATCAATCGCATTATGTCTTCCTATATCTTCACTTAAAAAATAAATATCTTTCCCATCAGAAATACCTGCTGAATGAGTTCCTCCTGTTTCTTTATATAATTTGCTTAAACTTCCAAATTCCTTCATAATTTTTAAAATATCAAACTTTTCAATATCAATGTATTCATTTTTTTCTTCAATTATATCATCAATATTAAAAAAAGAGGAAAAACAAGAAGAACCAATTGCCAAAATTTTATTTTCAATCTCTTTTTCAATTTCCACAAAACAATTATTTTCTATTAACTTTAAATCTTTAATATCTTTTGTCTTTTCAATATACCCATTTGAAAAAAATAAACCATAAATTAACTCTTTAACTTCTACAGGCAAACACATAATTCTTAAAAACAGATTTTTATTCAGATAAATATTCAATTGCCTTTCAACAACAATACAGTCAAAAACTTTCTCTTTCTTATTCTTCTTAACTCTTATTATTTCTCTTTCAATCTCCATATATTTTTTTCAGTAAATTTTATTATATTGTTCATCATGGCAACTGTTTCAACTGGATATTTTCCAATTGCTGTTTCTCCAGAAAGCATAACAAAATTAGTTCCATCTATTATTGCATTTGCTACATCTGTAACTTCTGCTCTGGTAGGTCTTATATTTTCAGTCATACTTTCAAGCATCTGAGTAGCAGTTATAACAAATTTACCTGCCTTATTACATTTTTTAATAATTATTTTCTGAATAATAGGAATTTCATATATAGGCAAAGAGACACCCATATCTCCTCTTGCAATCATAATACCATCAGAAACATCTATTATTTCATCAATATTCTTTATTCCTTCTCTATTTTCTATTTTGGCAATAATTTTACATTTTGAATTAGGACTTAACAATTTTTTAACTTCCAGAACATCTTTTTTATCTCTAACAAATGATTGAGCAATATAATCAAATTCATATTTTTCACAGAAATATATATCTTCAATATCTTTTTCACTTATTTTTCCAAATTCAAGTTTTGCCTCTGGAATATTTATCCCCTTATGTTCTTTCAAAAGACCACCTACTATTACTTTTGTTTTAAGTTTATTTTTACTTTTTCCAATTACTTCAAGAGCAATATTTCCATCATCAATAAATATTTGATGTCCTTTTTTAATATTATCCAAAGAACCTTTATAGTCAAAAGGTATAATCTCATCTGTTCCTATTATATTTTCCTGAGTTAGATATATTATCTGGTTTTTTTTAAGCAAAATTGGTTCTTTTAAACGGCCTATTCTAATGCGATGTCCCTGAAGGTCTCCAAGTATTTTTATTTTTCTACGATAATTTTTATTTAAATATCTAACAATTTCTATTATATGAACTAGTTCTGATTGTTTACTATGAGAAAAATTTAATCTCACAACATCCATTCCAGCAAGCATCATCTT
>CAZCUO010000140.1:0-5686 GCA_964502135.1 uncultured bacterium | reverse complement strand
TTCTTCTTTTAAAAATTTCTCTCACATTTTCGTTCATTATCAAATCAAGATATCTCTGTCTGAATCTAATTTCTACATCTTTAAGTCCATGCCATTTTTCAGGAAGGGGTCTCAATGATTTTGATAAGATAATAAAATTTTTTACAAGTATTGTTTTTTCTCCTGTTTTCGTTTTAAATACCTCTCCTTCAACACCAATAATATCTCCTATATCAATTTTTTTAAAAATTTCATAATTATCTTCTCCAATGATATCTTTTTTAAAATAGAGTTGAATTTTCCCTGTCCAATCCACTAAATCTGCAAAGGAAGCACCACCATGTTTTCTGATTGCCATTATTCTTCCAGCAGTTTTTACATTTTCTCCCTCTTTTATTTTTTCTATATTTACTTTTTGATATTTTCTTCCATAAGGTTCAATGCCAAGTTTTTCAAATTCTTCTTTTTTCTCTATTCTTATCTTTCTCATTTCATTATCATTCATTTTTTTCTCCTTCATTCTCCTCAATTTTTTCAATTTTTACCCATTTAATAATTTTATCTCCTACCTCTTGAACAGTTATTTTATAGTTATTATATGTAAATTCTTCACCTCTATTTGGTATCCTTCCTAAATGGGATAAAACAAATCCAGCAATTGTTTCAACATCCATATCAGGTATTTCTATCCCTGTTAATTCTTCAACCTTTTCTATTTCAGTATTCCCTTTAAATAAATATTTACCCTCCATTATTTTAATATATTCCTTCTCATCTTTTTTAAATTCGTCAGAAATTTCCCCAACAATTTCTTCAATAAGATCTTCCATAGTTACAAGTCCAGAAGTTCCACCATATTCATCAATTACTATCGCCATCTGTATTTTCAACATCTGCAGTTCTCTCAATAATTCAATTATTTTTTTTGTTTCAGGAACAAAAAAAACATTTCTCATTATATCCTTTGCTTTTAAATTTTGCCAATTTTCTGTTGTTTGTTTTGAAATAATATCTTTTATATACACAATCCCAATAATTTTGTCTATATTTTCTTTATAAACTGGAATTCTTGAATAACCATGTAGACTTATTATTTTTAGTATTTCTTCAAGAGAAGTATTTTCTTCAACAGCAACAATATTTACTCTTGGTGTCATTATTTCTTTTACCATTGTATCTCCTAATTCAAATATACTGTGAATCATTTCTTTTTCTTCTTTTTCTATAACTCCTTCTTCCTCTCCAGCAGTAATCATTGCTTTAACATCTTCTTCAGTTAGAACAGGTATAATTGTCTCAATTTTTTCTCCAAAAATCATTAAAAACATGTTAGAAATGAAAAGAAGTACTTTAACAAATGGATAAAATATGATAGTAAAAATTTTCAATGGATACGCCGAAAGTAATGCAATTTTTTCAGAATGTTTTTTTGCTATACTTTTAGGAATTATTTCTCCAAATATTAAAACGATAAATGTCATAATACCAGCAATAAAAGATGGAATAATTTTATGAAAATAGTGATATGAGATTGAAGTTGCTAAAACAGAAGCCATAATATTAACAAAATTATTTCCTACAAGTGTAGTAATCAATACTTTTTCCGGATTTTCAAACCAGAAACTTAGTCTTTTCCCTTTACTTCTGTCAATTTTAAGTAATTTCCTGTAATGATATTTGCCTAAAGAAATAAAAGATGTTTCTGCGCAAGAGAAGAAAGCAGATAGTAAAATTAAAACAAAAAGTAATAAAAAAGAACTTAATGGAATTTCACTCATTTTAAAAGATTTTCACACCAATTTTTAATCACTCCATAGGGATTCTTTTCAAAAAATTCACATACTTTCTTAAAGTTTAAAATAAATTTTTCAAGAACGTCATCAATTTTAATATTATTTCCTAAAAATTCTTCCATAGATATATATTCTCCTTCAATTTTTTTTACATTTACACCAATTCCAATAATATAAAAATCGTCTTTTTTTTCAATTAAAATCCCACAAATTTTTTTACCATTTATTATTATATCATTTGGAAACTTTATTTTGCAAGTTAAACCAAAATCTTTCATCGTTTCTATTAGTGATAGAGCAACTATTTCACACAAAAAATCAGTTAATTTACTTTTTTTTATGATGAAAGAGAAATATAATCCTCCTTTTGGGGAATACCATCTTCTTCCATATCTTCCCCTACCCTCTATTTGTTCTTCGGCAACGATAATACCCACTTTATTTTCATTAATAAAATCTTTGGCAATATCCATTGTTGATTTTACTTTTTTAAATTTATATATAGGATATCCTTCAATCATTTTCAGAGATAACTATATTTATACTCTCAAGGGTTAAAAATCTTCTGACCTTTTTATTAAAATTTAACTTCTTTCTAAAATAATCACACCAACCACCCGTTAAGATAACTTTTGAAATTTTATATTTTTTTTTCAATTTTTCAACTATTCTCTCAATTGCTCCTGAAATTCCTTCTTCCATACCAAGATTTATAGCAGATGACGTATCCTTACCCAAAAATTTTGTTTTTTTATAATTTATTTCTTTAATTAAAGCAGTATTTTTAAGAGAATTTATCCATAGTTCTGGACCAGGTAATATAAACCCACCAATGAATATTTTATTTTTATCAACAACATCAATTGTAACTGCAGTTCCAATGTCTATCACAATACAAGGATAACCAAAAATTTCAAGCGCTCCTTTGCAATTTAACACTCTATCTATTCCTATTTTTTCAGGTTTTTCAATATCTATTTTTATATTACAATCTTTATAACTTAAAAAAAATGGTTCTATCCCACAAAAAATTTTAATTTTTTTTCTTATTTCTGCATTTAATTTTGGGAAAACAGAAGAAATTCCACATTTTTCAATTTTATATTTTCTTAGATCTTCTGATAGAGAAAATTCTTTATATTTTTCATTTAAAAAGACAAAAGATTTTAATAATTTTCTATTTTCAAATATACCAATTTTTGTTCTCTTATTTCCAATATCAATTGCTAAATTTGCCATATTTTCTATTATATCATAACTTTTAAAATTAAAATATTGACAGAAATTTTTAAGTTTTTTATAATTTTTATATATGTTGTTTTTTATTTTAGAAGGGAGGTGATATATGAAGGAAGAAGGAGGAAAAAATGAAAAAATTGAAGACAATTCCTCCAAAAAGTACACATATTATATTAGACCTTTATAATTGTGATCCTTCTATACTTGACTCACCTGAAAAAATAAAAGAAATATTAATAAAAGCAGTAAAAGAATCAAATACAACATTAATAGATATAAAAATTCATGAATTTTCTCCTTATGGTGTTAGTGGCTTTGCATTAATTTCAGAAAGTCATATAAGTATTCATACTTGGCCTGAAAGTAAATATGCAGGGGTAGATATCTATACTTGTGGAACTAAAGCACTTCCTGAAAAAGCAGTTAAATTTATAATAAAAAAATTTAAATGTAAAAAACCATCCATTTTAAAAATAGAAAGGGGTAGTTATGCAGAAGAAATTTAAAAATGTAGTAATTGATTGGTATGAACCATATGGAATTGGTATTGCTTTAAAAATAAAGAAAAAAATTATTGATAAAAAAACAAAATATCAGCATATTGAAGTATATGAAACATGTAATTTCGGGAAAGTTTTATTTATTGATAATCTAATTCAATCTATAGAAAAAGGTGAAGAAAGTTACCATGAAATATTGGTTCATCCTTCTTTATTTTCACATCCAGAACCTAAAAATGTTTTAATAATTGGTGGAGGAGAAGGAGCAACTCTAAGAGAAGTTTTAAAACATTCGGTAGAAAAGGTTAGAATGATAGATATAGATGAGGAAATGGTAAAGATTGCAAAAAAATATTTGAAATTTGATAGAGGTGCATTTGATGATAAAAGAGCAGAAATTATAATTGAAGATGGATTTAAATTTTTAAAAAATGATAAAGATACTTATGATGTTATAATTATGGATGCAACTGATCCAGGCGAAGAAGCATCATCTCCTCTTTATACAGATGAATTTTTCACATTATGTTATCAGCATCTTAATAAAAATGGAATTTTTGTAACCCAAGGAGGAACACCCATTTTTTTACATGGACAAAGAATTCAGAATATATATAAAAAACTTAAAAAAATTTTTAAAGAAGTTAAAATTTATTCTGCTCCTGTCTTTGGGCTTTTACCTAACTGGGTTTTTATTGCAGGAATTAAAGGAAATATAAAAATTGATAAAAAACCAAAAAGAAAAATAAATGGTGAATTTCTATTTTACACTCCTGAATTACAACCATCTTTATTTTCTCTACCTTTATTTTTGAAAAAAATTATTTAATTATTCTTTCCAGTTTTCAAGGAATTTAACAAGTTTTTCAAATGTTTCTTTACTTATTACATGTTCAATTTTACAAGCATCTTTCTCAGCGCTTTCTTTTGAAACCTTTAAAATATTTGTCAAAAATTTAAATATTATTCTATGCTTTTTTAAAATCCTTACTGCTTCTTTATTCCCAATTTCTGTCAACTCAATATATCCATACTTTTCTTGTTTAATATATCCTTTCTTTTTCAAAATATTAAGAGCATTAACAACAGATGCAGATTTTACATTAAGTAATTCGCTTATATTTTTAACCCTCACCGCTTTCTTATCTATACTCAAAATTTTTATTGCTTCTAAATAATCTTCCAAACTTTTTGTCAACAATTTAACCCCCTATTAAAACTTTGAAAATTTGATAAAAAATAGTAGAAATGAACCACCCTATAAAGAATGTCCAAAAAAGAGAAACTATTGCCCATTTCCCGCCTATCTCTTTTCTTAAAACAAGAAATGTTGCAAGACATGGCATATATAATAAACTCATAATCATAAAAGAATAAGAAGAAATAGGATTAAAGTAAATTTTTAAAGTATCATTTAAATTTTCAACACCAAATAAAGTTCCAAAAGTGCTTACAACAAGTTCTTTTGCATAAATACCAAAAATAAGAGCAACACCAGCCTGCCAAAAGCCAAAACCAGAATATTTAAACAAAGGAGATATAATTTTACCAATTCTACCAATAAAATTATATTCTGAACCATAATTTTCTGGATTTGGGAAATAACTTAATAACCAAAGTATTAAAGAACCAAGAAAAATTAATGTTCCTGCTTTCTTTAAAAAATATTTTGTTCTTATCCAACTTTCAAGAAATATACTTTTCCAATATGGAGTTCTAAATGGTGGAAGTTCAATAATTAAAGGCATAGATTCTTGTTTAATAATAAATAAATCTAAAAACTTTATAGTCAGAAATGAAACAATTATACCGAGTAAATAAAGTGAAAAAATAATTAAGCCCTGATTTTCATTGAAGAAAATTCCCGTAAAAAGTAAATAAACAGGTAATCTTGCAGAACAACTTATGAAAGGTATTGAAAGAGATGTTAAAATTTTATCCCTTTTGTTTTCAAGAATTCTTGTTCCCATTATTGCAGGAACATTGCATCCAAATCCTAAAATTAAAGGAATAGCACTTTTGCCATGTAGTCCTAATTTATGCATTATTCTATCAGAAACAATTGCTGCTCTTGCCATATAACCAGTATCTTCAAGTATAGAGAAAAAGAAGAAAAATAAAAAAATATTTGGAACAAATGATATAACAGAACCAACACCTGCAATTATTCCTTGA
>CAZCUO010000139.1:0-6745 GCA_964502135.1 uncultured bacterium | reverse complement strand
TCTATTTCTTTCAACTGGTTTTCCTATTTTTGAATTTATTAGAAAACCAATTTTTAAATCCTCCCTTTTTTTGAAATATAATGTAAATATTTCTGTATCAATCTTATCACCTTTTTTTAGTATTTCTCTAATTTTCTTTTTTATCATCCAGCAAGTCTTTTCCTACCCTTCTTTCTCCTTCTGTTAATAATTTTTCTTCCACTCTTTGTTGACATTCTTGCAAGAAAACCAATCTTTCTTTTCCTTCTCAATTTATGGGGTCGGTATGTTATTGACATTTTAAAACCTCCATTGAGTTTTTAATTTTATCATTTCAATCGGATTTTTTCAAATTTTTCCAATTTGAGTTGATTGAAGAAGGAGTAGTCAGTTAGATTTAATTTTAAAGGAGTTATTGAAATATAATTTTTCTTTATTGCATCAACATCACTTTCTTTTTCTTCGGTATTTACAAAATTACCTTTAAGCCAAAAATAAGTATTTCCTCTTGGGTCTACTCTTTTTTCATATTCTTCATTAAATCTACTTTTACTCTGATATGTTATTTTTATTCCTTTTATCTCTTCAATTTTCTTATTTGGAATATTGATATTCAAAATAGTATCTTCTGGAAATTTAACTTTTTTTACCATTTCAACTATTTTTAATGTTATTTTTGCTGAATCTTCAAATTTAAAATTATTATAGTCAGCAATTGAAACAGATATTGAAGAAATACCAAGAATTGCTCCTTCACATGCAGCAGAGACAGTTCCTGAATATAAAATATCCATTCCAAGATTTGGGCCTGCATTTATCCCCGAAATAAGAAGGTCAATTTTATCTTTAATTAATTCTTTTACCCCAATTTTTACACAATCCACAGGAGTTCCGTTTACAACAAAAAATTTAAAATCATCAAACTTTACTTCTTTCACTCTTATCGGATTAAAAAGATTTATTGAATGACTGACTGCACTCTTTTCTGTTTCAGGGACAACAACAAAAACATTATATTTTCTTTTTAGATATTTTAGGAGAATTCTTAATCCTTCAGAAAAAATTCCATCATCATTTGTTAAGAATATGTTCATTTTCTTTATGGAGCAGACCGGACTTGAACCGGCAACCTTCCGCATGCGAAGCGGACGCTCTCCCATTGAGCTACTGCCCCTAATTTTTACTTTCTATAAATTCTTTATGAAGTGATTCAAGTGCCTTCTGCCCTTTATTCTTTCTAATTACACATGATATTTTAATTTCAGAAGTGCTTATCATCTCAATATTTATACCTTCTTTAGCAAGACAATTAAACATTCTTCCTGCAACTCCAGGATGATTCATCATTCCAATTCCTATTATTGATACTTTACATATATCTGGATCAACAATAACTTTTTCAGCGCCTATTTCATCTTTTATTTTTTCAACAATATTTCTGGCTTTTTCCATATCATTTATATTTACTGTAAAGGAAATATCTGCATAATTATCTTTACCAACATTTTGAACTATCACATCTACATTAATACCTGCATCTCCAAGAGAAGAAAATATTTTTCCGGCAATTCCGGGTCTATCAGGAACTTTAAATATTGATATTTTTGCCTGATTTTCATCTATTGAAACAGAAGATACAACTGCTCCCTCTTTAAATTCAATCTCTTTTACCATTGTCCCCTCCCCTTCTTTAAATGTTGATTTCACTACAAATGGTATCTTATATTTTTTGGCAAATTCAACTGCTCTTGATTGCATAACTTTTGCACCAGCACTTGCCATTTCAAGTAATTCATCATATGAAATCACAGGAATTAATTTTGCATTTTTTATTCTATGAGGGTCTGCTGAAAAAACACCTTCAACATCTGTATATATTTCACATATATCTGCCTTTATTGCTCCTGCTATTGCAATTGCTGTTAAATCAGAACCACCTCTTCCAAGAGTAGTTATTGAATTTTCTGGACTAATACCTTGAAAACCCGCAACAACAACAATTTTATCTTTTTCTATCTCTTCAATTATCTTCTGAGGCTCAATTTTTTGAATCCTTGCCTTTGTATATAATGTATCTGTTTTAATTCCTGCAAAATAACCTGGAAATCCTTCTGCCTGTTCTCCAAAATTTTCAATAGCCATACATAAAAGTGCAACAGATACAATTTCTCCAGTTGAAAGTAATAAATCAAGTTCTTTTTCAGGGGGATTTGATGAAATTTGTTTTGCAAGTGATATTAGATTATCTGTGGTTTTTCCCATAGCAGAAACAACAACTACAACTTTATTGCCTTTTCTTTTTGTTTCAACCACCTTTTTTGCAACAAATTTGATTTTTTCTATATCTGCAACTGAACTACCACCATATTTCTGAACAATTAAAGCCATCTTTCCTCCTATTTTAAAAATATTATATCATAATTTTGAAAATAAGCACTTTAAATGTTATATTAGAATGATGAAGAAAGCAATCGTTTTTGGAGCAGGTCAAATTGGAAGAGGATTTATTGGAGAATTATGTTATGACTCTAATTATTTTATTATCTTTGTTGATATTGATGAGAAAATAGTTGAGTTATTAAATAAAGAAAAAAGATATACCATAAACTTACTTGGTGAAAAGAAAGAAGAAAAAATAATTGAAAATTTTTTGGCGATTCCATTAAAAAATGAAAATGAGATAATAAAAGAAATAATAGAAACGGATATTATTTTTACATCAGTTGGAGCAAAAAATTTATTTACACTTTCTGAAATAATTGCAAAAGGAATTAAGGAAAAATTTAGGAAAAATCCAAATTTTTTGAATATAGTTATTTGTGAAAATTTACTTAATGCAGGAGAAAAATTTAAGAATGAGATTTTAAAAGTAGGGCAATTTTCAATTGAAGAAGAAATTTATTTTAATGAAAAGATTGGATTTGTTGAGACAGTTATTAGTAGAATGACTTCACCATTGACAGAGGAAGAAAAAAATCAAAATCCACTATGTGTAAAAGTTGAACCATATAAGATTCTACCAGTTGATAAAAATGGATTTAAAGGGAATATACCTCAAAT
This sequence comes from uncultured bacterium, assembly GCA_964502135.1. Lineage (GTDB taxonomy): Bacteria > Ratteibacteria > UBA8468 > B48-G9 > JAFGKM01 > JAMWDI01. The sequence goes on along the minus strand of CAZCUO010000139.1, from coordinate 3,706 downwards.
TTGCGGTTTTTTTCCAGTTAATAATTTAAAACAATATGAAGAACTTAAACTTTTCGGTCATAATTTATCACATGTTTGTCTTGCTTATTACGGTTATTTAAAGAATTATAATTATATCTGGGAGTGTATAGAGGATGAAGAAATTTTTAAAATTTTAAAAGAAGTTCAAACTGAGATAAAAAAAGCACTTATAAAAAAATATAATTTTAATAAAGATGAACTTGAAACTTATTTTAACGATTTAAATAAAAGATTTGATAATAAACTTTTAAATGATACAGTTTTTAGAGTTGGCAGAGAAGTTTTAAGGAAAATAGGTAAAAATGAAAGAATAGTTGGTGCAATAAATTTATGTCTTGAAAATAAAATATTTCCTGAAAAAATTTGTTTTGTTCTTTCCACTGCATTATGTTATAATTATAAGTTAGATGAAGAGTCCGTAAAATTACAAAATATTATTGATGAAAAAGGAATTGATTTTGTTTTAAGCGAAATATGTGAAATAAAAAACAAAGAGATTGTAAATAAAGTAAAAAACTATTATATGGAATTAAAAAATGAAATGCGCAATATTGAAAGAAATTGAAAAACTTGAAATTGAAGAAAGAAGAATACCTGATCCAAAAGAAAATGAAATTTTAATAAAAGTGAAAAGTTGTGCAATATGTGGAACAGATATAAAAGTATTTCATCATGGTCATAAACATATTGTTTTTCCAAGAATTACAGGTCACGAAGTAAGTGGAGTTGTTTTTAAAGTTGGCAAAAATATTAAAGAATATAAGGAAGGAGATAGAGTTGCTGTTGCTCCAGCCATTCCATGTGGTAAATGTTATTATTGTAGAAAAGGACAACAAACTATGTGTGATAACTTAAAGGCAATTGGATACCATTATGATGGAGGTTTTGCTGAGTATATGCTTGTCCCTGAAGATGCAGTTTTAAATGGATGTGTAAATAAAATACCGGATAACCTTCCTTTTGAAATTGCTTCAATTGCAGAACCACTTGCATGTGTAATAAATGGACAGATTTTAAGTAGGATTGAAATTGGAGATACTGTTTTAATTCTTGGTGCAGGTCCTATAGGAATTTTGCATTCTCTTTTAGCCAAAATAAATGGTGCAAGTAAAATTATACTTGCAGATATTTCTGAGGAAAGAATTAAGGAAGCAGAATTTACAGGAGTTTATCTTATTGATATGAACAAGAAGGATATTTATCAAGAGGTTAAAAAAATTACAGATGGACATATGGCGGATAGAGTTATTGTTGCGGTTGGAAGTAAAAATGCACAGGAATTGTCTTTAAAACTTGTTGCAAAAAGAGGTTCAATCAATTTTTTTGGTGGACTTCCGAAAGAATCCCCTTTTATTCAGTTTGATAGTAATCTTCTCCATTATGGAGAATTCTTTGTTGTTGGAACGCATGGATCAACTCCATTACATAATAAAATTGCAATTGAACTATTATCTTCTGGAAGAATCAATGTTGAAAAATTAATAACACATAAATTATCCCTTGAAAAAATAAAAGATGGTTTTGAAATAGTTGAAAATAAAAAAGGTCTTAAAGTTTTAATCATTCCTTAAAAGGGAGAAAAATATGGAAATAACAAAAGAACTTGCTGTGAAATTGTTAAAACAAATGATGCAAATAAGACAGTTTGAAGATAAAATTATGGAACTACTTGCAAAAAATATTGCAGAAGGTGGTTCTCATTTATATGCAGGAATGGAAGCAGTTGCTGTTGGTGCAATTTCAGTTATAAATCCAGATGATTATATTACAAGCACACATAGAGGTCATGGACATGCAATTGCGAAAGATGGAGATTTAAAAGCACTTATGGCAGAAATTCTTGGCAAAAAAACTGGTGTTTGTAAAGGAAAAGGAGGGTCACTTCATCTTGCCGATCTATCAAAAGGAAATCTTGGAGCAAATGGAATAGTTGGTGGTGGTCTTGGAATAGCAACAGGGGCAGGCCTTTCAATTAAATTACAAAAACAGAAAAAAGTTGTTTTATGTTTTTTTGGAGATGGAGCAACAAATAATGGAATATTTTTTGAATGTTTGAATATGGCTTCTTTATGGAAATTACCAGTTGTTTATATTTGTGAAAATAATAAATATGCAATGAGTGTATCTGTTGAAAGGTCACATGCTGTTAAAGATATAGCAAAAAAAGCACTTGCTTTTGATATGCCAGCAGAAAATGTTGATGGACAAGATGTTCTTGCAGTAAGGGAAGTTGTTGGTAAATGGGTAAATTATGCGAGAGAAGGCAATGGTCCAAGTTTTATTGTTGCAAATACATATAGATATTATGGACATAGTAGAAGTGACCCAAGAGTTTATAGAACAAGGGAAGAGGAAAAATTTTGGAAAGAAAGAGACCCAATTATAATTTTTTCAAATAAAATGAAAGAACAGAATATTTTAACGGAGGAAGAAATAAATGCAATTGAAGAAGAAGTAAGGAAGGAAATTGAAGAAGCAGTTGAATTTGCAATAAATAGTCCATATCCTGAACCAGAGGAGTTATATACTGATTTATATGTTTAAAAGGAGTGAAAAATGAGAATAATAACTTACAGACAAGCACTAAATGAAGCTCTTGATGAGGAAATGGCAAGAGATGAAAGAGTTTTTTTATTTGGTGAGGATATTGCAATTTATGGAGGTGCTTATGGTGTTACAGCAGGACTATGGCAGAAATATGGAGACCAAAGAGTAATAGATACTCCAATTTCAGAAAATGCTATCGTTGGAACTGCTCTTGGTGCTGCTTTAACAGGGTTAAGACCTGTTGCAGAAATAATGTATATTGATTTTATTGGACTTTGTATGGACCAGTTAAATAATCAAGTCGCAAAAATAAGATATATGTTTGGTGGAAAATGTACTGTGCCTCTTGTAATTAGAACCCAAGGAGGAGCAGGAAGAACTTTAGGAGCACATCATTCACAAAGTTTAGAAGCATGGCTTATTCATATCCCAGGAATTAAAGTGGTTATGCCTTCAACTCCTTATGATGCAAAAGGTCTTTTAAAATCAGCAATAAGAGACGACAATCCTATTGTCTTCATTGAACATAAAATGCTATATAATACAAAGGGACCTGTTCCAGAAGAAGAATATTTAATACCAATAGGAGTTGCTGATGTAAAAAAGGAAGGTAAAGATGTAACAATTGTGACTTATTCAAGGATGGTATTGTTCTCACTCCAAGCAGCAGAAATACTTGAAAAGGAAGGGATAAGTGTTGAAGTTATTGATTTAAGAACATTATTGCCTATGGATATTGAAACAGTTGTAAAATCAGTAAAAAAGACAAATAGGGTTGTAATAGTTGAGGAGGATTGTAAAACAGGAGGCACTGGTGCAGAAATAGGAATGCAGATAGTTGAAAATGCCTTTGATTATCTTGATGCACCAATTGTAAGAGTTGCAGGAGCAGATGTTCCTATGCCAAAAAGTCCAGTTTTAGAAAAACTTGCAATTCCCGATGTAGAAAGAATCTGTAAAGCAGTCAAATCAATATTATCCTAAAATACATCCTCTACATTTTCCTTTTCATTAGAATACAGAGAGAAGAAAATAGAAAATAAGTAATATTTTGAAAATGCCTTATTTAATGATATAATAAAAATGTGTTTAAAGTTAATAGTACTTTTATATGGAAAATTTAATAAAAATGAAAATA
>CAZCUO010000138.1:0-16344 GCA_964502135.1 uncultured bacterium | reverse complement strand
ATTTCTTTTACAAATTTTTCAAAAATATTTAAATTTTCACATGAAGTTAAAACTTCTTCTTCATTTACCTCCCAGTAAAGATGAACCAAACGATTTCTTAACCCTGTCAATTTAATCATTTCTTTTTCTATCTCTTCGCTTATAATATTTTCTTTTTTTAAATTTTTAAATATTTCTTTATAAGTATCTGGTCTTTTTAGAGAAAGCCCTGAAATAATATGATTTCCTATATTCAAACAATCTTCTACAGCAAGTTGTAAATTTCTTTCTATTGCTGAAATTAAAATTTCTTTTTCTCCTTTTTTCTCTTTTATTTCTTTAATCTTACCAACATGTTCTTTTAATCTTTCAATCTGTAAAAACAATTTTTCTTTATCAATCCCAGAAGGAACCATTTTCAATTTTTTCTTTCATCTTTTCAAAATATTCATTTCTTATGTAATATGTGTCAAGATATTCACTTTCTTTTTCTGTCTCAAATTCAATTTTTGTTTTTAAATCTTTTGCATACAGACATTTTCCTTCTTTTAAAATTCTGTGTATTAATGTTAATGGAACTCTTTTCAAATTTACAATATCTATTGCCTCATCTTCAAATATTTCTTCAAGTTTTTCAATCAATTCAATTTCTTCCTTAAATTCTATTTCCTTTTCAGGTAAATAAGCAATATCTATATCACTAAGTTTCCATGTATTACCAGTTGAATATGAGCCATAAATATAAAATAGCGAAATTTTAAATTCATTACAAACTTTTTCAATTTCTTTCTCTATTTTTTCAAAATCAATTTTTCTCCTATCTCTACTCTTTAAAACAGAATAAAACCTCATTCCTCACCCCATTCAATTTTTTCAGTATCATCTATAACAACTGAATAACCATTTGGTCTTGCTGCAACATTTCCCATATGTGGGGCTCCAAAATCAGTATCATCCTTTGAAAAATCTATTTCCTGCAAATTTACCCAGTTGGTAGAACCATCTATATATAAAACATTTATTCCCCATGGATGATTTCCAGTTAGAGGATTACAATTATTTAAATTGCTATAATTTGATAAATCTTTTGTATTATATATTCCTCTATCACTTATTACTGGAACTGGTTTTGTAGATTTATTTCCTGTAGTCAGTCCAAAAACAAAAGCATAAGAAGCATACCACTGGTTTCTATAATCAGCCCAAATATAACCACTTTTGGGATTACCATTATCCAAAGGAAGTAAATTCCCATCTTCAGTTATATCTCCATCAGGTGGTGGTAATCTTCTATTTAACGAACTTGGACACCAGAAAATTTTTGCAGTATTTATATATTTAGGATATATTCCATTTTGATAAAGGGCTTCTTTAAATGGAGGAAATTTTTCAAAAAAGTCTTCTGCATACATTTCAAAAGCCATACCAAGTTGTTTAAGATTACTCATACAGGTTGTTCTTCTCGCTCTTTCTCTGGCTCCTGATAAGGCAGGAAGTAATAAAGCAGCAAGCATTGAAATTATTGCAAGAACAACAAGTAATTCTATAAGTGTAAAACCAAATTTTTTCATTATTTACTCCCTTTTTAATCACCCCCACCTTCTCCACCACCTCCTCCAGCACCAGATAAACTCATAGCAATTTTAATTAATGGCATATAAAGAGAAATTACTATAAAACCAACAACTCCGCCAAGGAAAACAATCATTATTGGTTCTATCATTGAAGCAAGCGCTGCAACTGCTGCATCTACTTCTGCTTCATATGCATCTGCAATTTTATCAAGCATAGCATCCATTTGTCCTGTTTCTTCACCAACTGCAACCATATTTGTTACCATTGGTGGAAATACTTTTGTTCTTAACATTGGTCCAGCAATACCTTCTCCTTCCCTTACTCTATTTCTTATCTCATTTATTCCATTTGCAATAACATCATTTCCAACTGTATCTCTAACAATTTGAAGTGCCTGTAAAATTGGGACTCCACTTGAAATTAAAGTTGCAAATGTTCTTGCAAATCTTGCAATTATTGTTTTTGATACAATTGGGCCGAATAAAAACATTTTTAATTTTATCATATCAATCCAGTATCTTGTGAATTTAATTTTTATCAATATTCTGTATAATATGAAAAGAGCAACAATACCAATAACAATAAGATATGATTTTTGAAGCATTAACTTAGAGATTGCTATAACAAGTTTTGTAGGTGCAGGTAAATCTCCAACTTCCATATCCTGAAATATCTGAATAAATGTTGGCACTATTTTTAGCATAATGAAGGTAAGCATTCCTATTGTAACAAAAAGAACAACTGTAGGATATGCCATTGCTGATTTTATTTTACCCCTTAATTTTGCTTCCTTTTCCATAAATTCTGCAAGTCGCGAAAGAACTATTTCTAATGCACCACCCGCTTCACCTGCTTTTACCATAGCAACATATATTCTTGGGAAACTACTTGGATGTTTACTCAATGCTTCTGAAAATAATGAACCACTTTCTATATCATCTGCTATCTTTCCAAGAATTTTACTTGCTGCTCCTTTCCTTTGCTCTTTTAATACTCTTAATGATCTTAAAAGAGGAAGTCCTGCTCCTATTAATGTTGCTAATTGTCTTGTAATAATCATTAACTCTTTTGTTTTTATTTTATTTCCTCCAATAAAGGGGATTGAAATTGTAAGAGAAAGGCCTTTACTCGCAGTTTTTTTCCCTGTTGGTGTTTTTGTAGTTTCTGTTTTTGCTTTTGATGATTGAGTTTTAACTGGAGTAACACTGGTAACAAAATATCCCATACTTTTTAATTTTGCTATTGCTTCTTGAACTCCTCCTGCATCTATCGTTCCAGTTAATGCTTTTCCAGAACTATCTATTGCATTATATTGAAAGAGAGCCATTTGGCCTCCTCTTTTTCACTTTTAAATTCTTAATAACCATGAACTTCTCTCGCAACCTCTTCTATAGTAGTTATACCCATATTTATTTTTTGGAGTCCGTCATCAAGTAATGTTTTCATCCCACAACTTTTTATTGCAACTTCTCTTATTTCTCCAAGGGGTCTTCTCTCATATATTGCTTTCCAAAATTCTTCATTTGGTGTTAATATTTCAAAAATACCTGTTCTTCCTTTATATCCTCCTCTACAAAAAGGACAACCTACTGCTTTATAAAATTTCATTCCTTCTGCCTTTTCAGGGGTTAATCCGACTTCAAGAAGTTCTTGTTTTGTGGGTCTATATTCTTGTTTACACCTAGGACATAAAACTCTTACCAATCTCTGTGCAATAACTCCTTCTATTGTTGAAGCAAGTAAAAATGGTTCTACATTCATATCTACAAGTCGGTAAATTGTTGTTGGAGCATCATTTGTATGAAGTGTAGATAAAACTATATGACCTGTTAAAGATGCTTGAATTGCCATTTGTGCTGTGTCAAAATCTCTTACTTCTCCAACTAAAATTATATCTGGGTCCTGTCTCAATATACTTCTTAAACATTTTGCAAAAGTAAGTCCTATGTGTTCTTTTATAGGAACTTGAATTGCTCCATCAAGCATATATTCAACTGGGTCTTCTGTTGTTATAACTTTTACATCTGGAGTATTTAATTTTCTCAAAATAGCATAAAGTGTTGTTGTTTTCCCACATCCAGTTGGTCCTGTTGCAAGTATTATTCCATGCGGTTTTCTAATCATCCTTTCAATTTTCTCCATATCATCTGGTAATAGCCCAAGATTTTCAAGTTCAAAAATTGTTTTTCCTCTATCAAGAACTCTAATTGCAAGGCACTCTCCAAAAACAGTTGGAACAGTATTTACACGGAGATCCACTGCTCTACCCATAACTGAAAGTTCAATTCTACCGTCTTGAGGAAGTCTTCTTTCTGCAATATCCATACCAGCCATAATTTTAAATCTGCAAAATAGAGCAAAAGCAAGACCCTTAGGAGGATGTACTAAATCATATAAAACACCATCAACCCTATATCTTATTCTAAAATCATCTTCAAATGGTTCCAAATGGACATCTGATGCATTATCTCTGACTGTTTGAAGCAAAATTAAATCAAATAATTTAACAACAGGGGGCAAAGAGGCTATTTCTTCAAGTGATGTTATTGTTGCATATTCACCTTGACTTGCTATTGCATTTAATTCTTCCATCTCTTCTACATCTTGAGCAAGCCATTTTATTAAGTCATCAATTGTTTCTATTTCTTTTCCATAATATGTTTCAATCGCCTCTTTAATATCATTTTCATCCGCAAGAACCATTTTAATTTTATATCCAAGAATAAAAGAAATATCATCTTGAATATTTAAACTTAATGTATCTCCAACTGCAAGAGTCAATGTATCTTTTTCAAGTTTTACAGGTATAACATTATATGTCTTTGCAAGTGCAGAAGGAAATACTTCAATTGCTTTTCTATCTATTGGTGTGTTCTTTAAATCAATCATCTCAACTCCAGCCTGAATACTTAAAACCCTCTTTAAATCCTTTTCATTTATAAAACCAAGGTCAACAAGAATCCTACCAAGAAAATGGCCTGTTTCTCTCTGTTTTTCAAGCGCAATTTTAAGTTGTTGTTCTGTTATAAGCCCCTGCTCCAATAGCAACTGACCAATTAATTTTTTTGCAGTCATATTATCTTACCTCTTCTTTCTCCATTTCCACTTTTATACCTTCTTCTCTTTTTTCTCTTAATATTTCTTCACCAAGAACTCCCTCTGCAACAAGTTGTGCTTTAACACTTTCAGGATCATAAGAATATGTCAAAACATCATCAAGTCCTATTTTTCCTTCCTTAAATAACTTCATCAAAAAAGAATCCATTGTTACCATTCCCCATTTTGCTCCTGTCTGTATTTCTGAAATAATTCTGTATGTCTTCCTTTCTCTAATTAAATTCTGAATTGATGGAGTTGCAACCATTATTTCAAAAGCAGCGACTCTTCCAGGTTTGTCTATTCTTTTTAATAATACCTGTGAAATAACTGCAAGAATTGAAACAGAAAGCATAACCCTTATCTGCTCCTGCTGTTCTACTGGGAAAACATTTACAATTCTATCTACTGTTCTTGCTGCTCCTGTTGTGTGTAATGTTGCAAAAACGATATGTCCTGTTTCTGCTGCTGTTATTGCTGCTTCTATTGTTTCAAGGTCTCTCATTTCTCCAACAAGAAATACATCAGGATCTTGTCTTAATCCTCTTCTCAATGCCTCAGCAAAAGTTGGAACATCAACTCCAAGTTCTCTCTGTGTTATTATTGACCTTTTATGTGAATGATAATATTCAATAGGATCTTCAATTGTTATTATGTGTTTTTCAAGATTTGTATTTATCCAGTCAATCATCGTTGCAAGAGTAGTAGTTTTTCCAGATCCTGTTGGTCCTGTTACAAGTATTAAACCTCTTGGTCTAGTTAATAAATATTTCATAGTATTTTCATCAAGCCCTATTTCTTGGAATGTTAAAAATTTATAAGGAATAAGTCGTAAAGCGAGAGCAACATGTCCTCTTTCTTTAAATACACTTACCCTAAATCTTGCAATATCTTTAAATGCAAAACCAAAATCGGTTCCACCAACTCTTTGCAACTCTTCCTGATGTTCTCTTGATGTTATTGCTTTCATATAATTCACAGTATCTTCTGGAGTCAGTGGTTCACTATCAAGTTTATGAAGGCCTCCATGAAGTCTTGCCATAGGAGGAAGCCCAACATTCAAATGCAGATCAGATGCGTTTTCTCTAACAGCAAATTCAAGTAATTCCTCAATCTTTTTTGCCATTTTTATTCTCCTTGGCCTGTAACAGAAATTACTTCATCAAGTGTTGTTATACCCATTTTAACTTTCAAAATACCATCTTCAAACATACTTCTCATACCTGCTCTTTCGGCTGCCTTCCTTAATTCAGAAGCACTAACCCTTTTTAATGTCAATTCCCTTAACTCATCATTCATTATAAAGATTTCAAAAATACCTATTCTTCCAAAAAATCCAGTAAATCCACATTCACTACATCCTTTTGGCTGGCAAACATTGACCTCTTCTCCTTCCTTAATTTTTAATATTTCTTTCAATTTTTCATCAGGTTCTATTTTTTCTTTACAATAAGGACATAAAACCCTTACCAATCTCTGTGCCATAACTCCTTGAACTGCAGAGGCAACTAAAAATGGAGGCATACCAATATCAATCAATCTTGTTATTGCACTTGGAGCATCATTTGTATGTAATGTTGAAAATACAAGGTGACCTGTTAATGCAGCACGCAATGCAATATCTGCTGTCTCCTTATCTCTAATCTCTCCTACAAGAATAACATCTGGTGATTGTCTTAAAAATGCTCTTAATACATTAGCAAAAGTAAGTCCAATTTCTGGATTAACATTTGTTTGATTTATTCCAGGAATCTGATATTCTACCGGCTCTTCAACAGTCATTATTTTCCTATCAATTGTATTTAATTTTTGAAGTGATGCATAAAGAGTTGTTGTTTTACCCGAACCTGTTGGACCTGTAACAAGAACAAGACCTCCTGTAAATTTCAAGATATTATTCCATTTTTCAAGATCATCAGGTAAAAACCCAAGTTTATCAAGCCCTATTAACATTTTTGTTTTATCAAGAATTCTTAAAACAACACTCTCTCCAAAAATTCCAGGTAAAGTTGAAACACGAAAATCAATTGGTCTACCACCAATATCAAGCATTATTCTTCCATCCTGAGGAAGTCTTTTTTCTGCAATATCCATTTTTGACATAAGTTTTATTCTTGCTATGACCGCTTTTTCAATTCTTTTTGGAGGAGAGACAATTTCATATAAAACACCATCAATTCTAAACCTTACTCTAAATTTCTTTTCCAGTGGTTCAAGATGTATATCACTTGCTCTTCTTCTCAATGCTTCAACAAAAATTAAATTGACTATCTTAACAACAGGGGCTTGAAGTGCAAGGGCTTCTTCATCCTCTTCAACTTCTTCAACATTTGGTAAATCCATCTCAATTGTTGCACTACTTGCTTCTTGAAGCATAGCAGTTAAATCTTCCATTTCATCTTGACCATAATATTTTTCAATTAATAAATCAATTTCTTCTCTAAATGTCACAATAATTTCCACATTTTTAATACCTTCTATATTTGCAATTTTTTTAAAATAATCAGCAGCAAGAATATTTATAGGGTCATCAGTAACAAAAACAAGAGTATCAGGTCTTTTATCCCAAGGAACTATTCTATGGGTTTTGACTACTTTGGGAGGAAGAATACTTATAATTTCCGGAGGTATCTCTCTTGGTGGAAGTTCTCTTTGAATTATCCCGAGTTGAAAATAAAAAGAAGGCCCTATCTCACCAAATGGAAGCATACCCCTTGCTTGAAATATTTCTTTCAATGGCTGGCCAGTTTTTTCTTGTTCTTCAAGTGCTTGTTCAATACTTTTTCTATCCCAAAGCCCTACATTTTGAATTATACTAATAATTTCCTTCTTTGTTGGCATAGCAAAAATATTTTACCCCTTAAAATAAAAAATTGTCAAGTTATCTATTTTGTTGAAACTATTCACCATAAATTTTTTTAAGATGATTTTCAATTGCTTCAACAATAAATTGAGAAACTGTCTTTTCTTCTTCAATTGCTTTATGTTTTACTTTTTTCATAAGTTCAACAGGTAAAATAAATGTATATTTTTTATTTTTACCATGCCCTTTTAAATCTTTTTCTTCTGTCTTTTTCACTTCAAATAATTTTTTTGTCTGAGGTCCAAGTCTTTTCATTTTATTCTCCTTTTTAATTCTTTTGCAAGATTTAAAAAATCAATTGCTCCTTGTGAATTTTTTGCGTAATCAAATATCGTTTTACCAAAAGAGGGACATTCTCTTAATCTGCTACAAACTTTTATCCCATTTTTAAAAAGTTTATCTTTAAATTCCTGCCTTAATAATTCTAAACTCTCTTCTGTTATTTTCAATCTATAATCAAGCATATTAGGAACAATTCCAAGTATTTCAATTTCTGGATTTAATTTCTTCTTAACCATATCTATTGTTTCAAGTAAATTTGATAGTCCTTGTAAGGAAAGATAATCTGCAAGAACAGGTATAATTACATAATTTGAAGCACATAATCCATTTATTGTTAAAAGAGAAAGAGATGGTGGGCAATCAATAAAAATGAAATCAAATGATTTTAAAACATTATTTGAATTTTCAATTGCTTTTTTTAAATAAAATTGATTCTTACTTTTATTTGCAATTTCAAGTTCTATATGAGCAAGGTCTGGATTTGAAGGAATAATTGATAAATCAGCAATATAACTATCAACCATGACATCTTCTATCCTTGCTTGACCAAGAATAAAATCACTTACTGTTAAATCATCAGGTTTTAAATTTATACCAACACTAACAGTTGAATTTCCTTGTGGGTCAAGGTCAATTATTAAAACTCTTTCTTTCAATTTAACAAGTCCTGCAGCAAGATTTACACATATTGTAGTTTTTCCAGTTCCACCTTTTTGATTTGAAAATGCAATAACATTCATTTTGTTTCTTTTATTATACAATTTGAAAAAAACACTCTTCTTTGCTTTAAAAATTTGTCTTCTTTTATTTCAATCACATCATTAAATTTTATATCCTCTGAAGAAGCACCAACCATAATTTCATATTCTCCCTTTTCTATTTTCAATTTCAAATTTTCATCAGTAAAAGATAATATTTCAGAAGGAACTTTAAATATAATTTTTTTCTCTTCGCCTGGTTTTAAATTTACTTTACAAAAACCTTTAAGCAATTTTGAAGACAAGACACATGAAGCAAACTTTTTCCTTACATATAATTGAACAACTTCCGCTCCTTCTATCTCTCCTACATTTTTTACCAATAAAGAAACTGAAAATTCTTCACCAGGATTTATTTTTTTAGGTGTAATCTTAAAACTGGAGAATTCAAATTTTGTATAAGAAAGACCAAAACCAAATGGAAATAATGGTTTTGAATCTAAATAAACATAATTTCTTTCTTTTGAGACAGGTTTTCTATGATAATATACAGGTAATTGGCCAACTGATTTTGGAAATGAAATTGGTAATTTTCCCGATGGACTAAATTTTCCAAATAATAAATCAAATATTGCATTTCCTGTTTCTTCTCCCGGGAACCAGCATTCAACAATAGCATTTACTTTATCAATTATATTTGTTAAAACATAGGGCCTTCCGCTAATTAAAAGTATAATTAAAGGTTTACCAATTTTGGATAATTCTAAAATTAAATCTTCTTGAACGCCTGGCAATTTTAAATCATGACTATCTTTGCCTTCTCCACAAGTGCAATCAGAAGTAAAACCTGATTTATCTCCTCCAACAAAAATTATTACATCTGCCTTCTTTGAAATCTCTATTGCCTTTTGAAAGTTTTCTTTTTTAAAATCATAAACATTACATCCTTTTTCATAATAAATTTCACAACTTTGTGCTTTTTCTTTAAATACTTGAAGAATTGTTTTGCATTCTACAGATGGTTTTTCAAGGTCAAGATGAGCGGTATAAGCATAATCACCAAAATAATTTCTTGCATCATCAACAGAAGGACCTATTAAAGCAACTGATTTTACATTTTTTAAAGGTAAAATTCCATCATTTTTAAGAAGAACAAATGTTTCTTTTGCAATTTCATAAGAAAGTTTTCTATCTTCATCTCTTTCAAAATCAATAAAATATTCTTTTTTTTCTTCAAAAAGACCAAGTTGTTCTTTAATTTTCAAAACTCTTTCTACTGCTTTATCTATTTCTTTTTCCTTTATAATCCCTTTTTTAACACATTCAATTAATAATGGATAACACTCTTTCCTTGCAAGTTCTATATCAATTCCTGCTTTTAAAGATAAAATTGCACATTCTAAATCATCTTTTGCTACAAAATGGGTTGTATTTAACAATTTTATTGATCCATAATCAGAAACAACAATTCCATCAAATCCCCATTCTTTTCTTAAAATATCAGTTAATAGTTTTTTTGAAGAAGCACAAGGAATACCATCTATATCATGATATGCATTCATAATTGACTTTAAATTACCTTCTTTTACACACACTTCAAAGGGAAAAAGAAAAATATCTCTGAATTCTCTCTCTCCTATATGGACAGGACATATATTTCTACCACCTTCTGAAAATCCATGACCTGCAAAATGTTTTCCAGTAGCAATTATACCTTCTCTTAAATTATCTCCTTGAAGTCCTTTAACATAATTAAGCCCCATAATTCCACATAGATAAGGGTCTTCTCCAAATGTTTCTTCAGTTCTTCCCCATCTTGGGTCATAGCAAACATCTAAAACAGGAGAAAGTCCCTGATGAACACCAGCATTTCTCATTTGCCTTCTTATAACCTGCGTCATTTTCCATGCAATATTTGGATTAAAAGAACTTGCAATACCAATTATTTGAGGGAAAGAAGTTGCTTTATTTGTTAAAAATCCAGATAAACACTCTTCATGAATTATTGCAGGAATACCCAATCTTGTTTCTTCCTTTAGAAATTTTTGTATTTTTATAACATATCCTTTTGCCTTTTCCGGTTCTATATTTTTAATTCCTCCATAAACTCTTGAAATCTCTCCAATCCCATATTTTAATTCTTTCTTCAAAAGTTCATTTGAAATCTCACCATCTTTAATAATATCAGTTATATAAACAGAACAAAGTTGATATACTTTTTCCTCAATTGTCATCTTTTTAATAATTTCTTTAACTTTCATCTTCTCTCTCCATTTAAATTTAGTTTATATTCTGAGTTTCTTTATGTCAATCTGTTTTTAAACTTCCAGAAATAAAAAGAATGTGTTTTTTTTATTTCTGGCACATCTATTAAAATTGCAGGCAATATAGTTTTTTCTCCAAATTTTTCATTAATCTTATCTATATGAAAAAAGAGTTTTTCCCTTTTTACCTTTTCTTTAAAAATATACTGATAATCAAAATCAAATAAATCTCCAACAGAAATGCCTATACTTCTTATCTTTTTATTAATATTTAAACAGGAAAATATATTTAAGGCACATTCAAAAATTGTTTTACCATCTGCAGGTATATCGTTAAATTTTTTTCTTTTCAAAATAGATGAAAAATCATCAAATCTTAAAAATAAAGATATAAAATTCCCATGTTTTTTCTTTTTTCTCATTCTTTCAGCAACTTTCTCACAAAGATTAAAAAGCGTTTTTAATATAACTTCCTTATTGTCTGTATCATATTGAAATGTATAGGAATGACCAATAGAAACTTCTGGAAATTCTGTATTAATTTGAGGCTCTTCAACTCCACATGCATAATTATAAATTTTTTCTCCTATCTTCCCAAAAAGATTTATTAAAAATTCTTTACCAATCTTTTTTATATCTCCACATTTTTCTATTCCAATATCTGATAGTTTTTTATAAATTTTTTCTCCTATTCCAGGTATCTCTTCAATAGGTAAATTTTCCATAAAATTTTCAACTTCTTCAGTTTTTACAATTTTTATGCCATTTGGTTTTGAAATTGATGAGCAGATTTTAGCAATCAATCTATTCGGACCTATACCAATTGAACATGTAAGTCCTGTTATCTTTCTTATACTATTTTTAATTTTCATTGCAAGATTTTCTACTCCTCCATGAATATAATAAATATCACTCACATCAATAAAAACTTCATCTATTGAATAAATTTCTATCTCTTCTTTGAATTTTTTAATAATCTCAAATATCTCCTTTGATGTCTCTATATATTTTTCAGTATTTCCAGGAACCACTATTAAATTTGGGCATAAAAATAGTGCCTCAGATATACTCATTCCAGATTTTATTCCATATTTTTTTGCTTCATAGGAACAGGATGCAACAACAGATTTTGTTGATGGACCTCCTGATACAGCAATTGGTTTTCCTTTTAAAAATGGATTTGTAATTTGTTCAATTGAAGCAAAGTAAGCATCCATGTCTATATGAAAAAATATTTTTCCCATTTTATAAAGTATGAATTTTTTCAAGATTCCAGATTAAATCTTCTGGAATAAATGAAACTTCAAAAATATTGGCTCCATCTGTGATTGCAAAATTATAAATTTGTTTTGTTCCTTTTTTTGTTTTCCATTTATATGTAATTTTTTTTATCATATATTTCCTACCATTCCATATAATCCATTTTATTTTTATGTTCCCATTTTTAAATATTGCTCCAACTTTTATCCTTTCATTTATTTCTGTTATCATTTTATTTTCCTAAAAAGAGCAACGACTTTCCCTAAAATTACAGGGTTTTCTTTTATTATTATTGATTTATAATCAGGATTTGCGGGTTTTAATTCAATATAATCTTTCCTTTTATAAATGTATTTAACAGTGAATTCTCCATTATAAAAAACCACAACAATATCCCCATTTTTAACTTCCACATCTTTCTTAACAATAACATAATCACTATCAAAAATCCCTGCATCTTTCATACTATCTCCTTTAACAATCAAAGAAAAAAACTCTCCATTTCCTATAAATTCTCTATTAATATTTATAAAACCTTCTATTGTTTCATACTGAATATTTGGGATTCCAGCAGGAATTTTTCCTAATATAGGTATATTTAAAAATTCTTCCTTAAGAATTATTCCTCTTGAAATTTTTTTTACTCTTTCAATATAACCCTTTTTCTCAAGAGCAATAAGGTGAGAAATAACTGCAGTTGGACTTGAAAAAGAAAAATTCTCCATAATCTCTTTAATGGTTGGAGGATAACCTTTTTCATTTTTATAACTTATTATAAAATCAAGTATTTCCCTTTGTTTATTTGTTAACTCTTTCATACTGTAAAAAATTATACTGTAAATTTATATCATTGTCAAGAGGAATATTTTTTTATTCATAAATGTGGGATAGAAAATTTAAGGGAGATTTAAATTTCTCAATTTATTTTTAAAAACATAATAAAACTTAAACCAATTATTCTTATTAATTTCAAGAACTTTAAAATCTGCTCCAATTTCAAATATAACAGGATTTTTATAATTTATTTCTTCAAGTCCTTTTATTATTTCTATCCAGTTTATATTTCCAATTCCACATGGTTGATGAAGGTCATTTATAGAATTATCATCTTTTAAATAACCAATATTATCGTGAAAATGTGTTTCAAAAAGTTTATCTCCTGATTTTATAACAAAATCATATAAATCAATTTTTGCAATATTGGCATGGCCTGAATCAAAACATATTCCAAGATTTGGCTGATTTACTTGATTTATTATTTCAAGTATATCATCAATAGTTGTCGTAAAATTACTGAGACAATCTGGAGGTAAATTTTCAATTGTTAAAGAAAGACCATATTCTTTTGCTTTTTCACATAAAATATTTAATAATTCAATATTCAATCTTTTATAATCTTCTCTTTTAATCCCTTTTCTATTCAAATATAATTCAAAATTAAAATCTTCTTTCTCTTTTAAGTCCTTTGGCCATCCAAAATGGCATGTTAAATATTTAACATCAAGAATTTTTGCTTTTTCAAAATTTTCTTTCTGAAAATCTACAAAATCCTTTATTTTATTAATATCATCTGGAAACATCCATAAATTATGAAGGGAAAAAGGAAATAAATTAAATTCTTTAACAATGTGGGAGACAAATTTCAATTCATTAATTTTAGTATCAATTAAAAAGTCACCATCAAAATAAACATATTTATAATCCAATTCTTTTAAATTTTTTACTCCATCAACATAATTCCTAAAACTTATATTTGCTCCAATCATTTTTGCTCCTTTTTAAATTTCAACTTCTTTTATATATTCATTTTTAAACCAGTCAAAAACTTTTAATCTCATTTTTTCATTTTTTTCAATTATGAGAGACGAAAATTCATCATATCTTTTTGGCACTATATCTGTTAAGTCCTTCCTTGAAAATTTCCAGGATGGAGGACAATTAACCTGATATAAATTTTTTTTAATTTTTCTAATTAAACTCATTGGATGGGAATAATTTAAATGAATATGGCCTGAAAACCAGTAAGTATTTACATTTGAATTTTCTATTTTTTTAATTAACTCATCTGAAAGATAAATAAAAGGGTCTCCTTCATCTGAATAATATTTAAATCCCTTTATTTCACTTCCTTTTAAAGGAGCATGGCAGAAAATAAAAAAATATTTTAAGTCATTATTTTTATCATAAATATCTTTTAAAAATTCTTCACAATCTTCTGGTAAAACCTCAATCTTATCGCTTTCAGGTCTTCCAATTGTCAAAAAAATATATAAAATTTCTCCTACTCTCTCAAACCAGAATTTTTCTTTTAAATTAAAAAAATTATAAAATTTTTCAAGTTGAATTTTTCTTTTTTCCATATTATTTGGTTTCCATATTTTTCCATAATTTTCATTTTCATATTCAATTACTTCAAACATAAATTCATGATTTCCATTTACTGCACAATATGGTTTCTTTAACTTCTTTATAAAATCATTTAAAATTTCATATTCTCTTTCATTTCCATAACATGCGACATTATCACCAAGAAGAATCACATAATCAATTTCTTTAAAAATATCTGAATTTAAAATAATTTCCTTTAATTCCATA
Source organism: uncultured bacterium (assembly GCA_964502135.1). GTDB lineage: Bacteria > Ratteibacteria > UBA8468 > B48-G9 > JAFGKM01 > JAMWDI01. The sequence goes on along the minus strand of CAZCUO010000138.1, from coordinate 1,732 downwards.
TCAATTGGTATATGAAGGTCAGGGAGAACAAGAATTTTATAATTATTTTTTAAGAGTTTTATTGATGAAGGCAAAATTTCAACTCTCATTTTATAAGAGTAACTGAATGAGAATTTTTCATACTTTTTCTAACACCTATATTTTCTCCATAATAAAACCACTTTCTTTTCATAACAATACCATCATTATCTAAAACAATCACTGAAAATAAAAATCTTTTACCAACCTCTGGAATAAATTTAAAAAATTTCCATGGAATTGCTAACTTATAAATTGTCTTTTTATCTTTTTCATCTCTTATTACATCAAGAAATCCCTCTTTATATAATTTCCTTATTTGTTCTATTTTTCCATATTCATTCCATATAAAAATTTCATTTCCTTTTTTTGTTTTTGAAATAATTAATTCATAATTATATCCATAACCATCAATTTTCTTTAAATATGGACCAAATGCAAATTGTATTGAATCGCCCCAAAATGTTTCCCAATCAACCCATTTCTGATAGAAAATATCATCTTTTATCTCTGCATATAAATAGAAAAATTTTTCATCCCAATACAAATTAATATCTCCTGACAAATCTTCTTCGCTAAGCCAGTTTTCTATATTACAAATATTTTCTTTTCTTATTTTTATTGATATTTCTGGGTCTATTTTCCATGGATTTTTCGTATATTTACACACAGGAAAAGAAACTTTGGCTTCATAGTTTAAATGAGACAAATTACTCTTTAAATTAATTTTAAAATTATATTCATTAGTTAAATCTTTTACATCAAATGGTATTAAAATTCTTTTTTTCTCTTTAAGAATAAATTTATATTTATTTTCGCCTTTTAAACTTTCTAAATCCAATTCCATTTTTAAACTCTTTTTTATTCTGTTTTTAACTAAAATTTCCACAAATGTTTTATATTTACCATTTTTTTCTTTTACTAAAGATGAAATTATTGTTTCAAATGGCGATTTTACAAGGACCCCATAAAAATTAGTTTTTTCATTTTTTATACTTAAAGGAACATAAAAATTCTCTCTGTTTAATATTTGTGATATTTTTATTTTTCCTATTTTTTTATCTACTTTTATTTTTCTAATATCTTTAAATGATTTTGAAGGAATTATAAAATATTTAATTTTTTGAGAATCTTCAAAATATATTTTCCCTTCATGCTCTACAAATATCTCTCCCTTTAATTTTACCTTGTTTCTTCTCTTTATCTCCTCCTTAAATTTTTCTATAAATTTATTTTCTATTAAAAACTCCACTATTTCTTTATCTCCTATAAATTCCTCTGTTAAAAAATTGTAAGACACAGAAAGGCAGTTTTTTATTGAATTTATTACATTTGCCTCATCTAATCCATCTGAGATTACAATTGTAGCATATGTGGAACAAGGAGTTATATGTTTAAATGGCGGATATTTTTTATTAAATAGATAGAATGGATATCTAATAAATGGTTTACATGCATGAATATCAAGTCCACCAACAACTGATATTTTTATTTTTTCGTTCTTAAATATTTCGTAAGGAGTATATTTCTCCGGTTGAATTGCATCTATAAGTTTTTCTTTATATAAATTTAATAGTGGCTCATAAGTCCCATTAAAAGTATCTGCCCAGTTTTCAGCGGGATGAGCCAAAATAACAAGTTTTGTTTTTTCTTTTAAAAATTTATATGGTTTTTTATTTGGAATTTCACTTAAATATTTTTCAAAATTTTCATC
>CAZCUO010000137.1:0-14153 GCA_964502135.1 uncultured bacterium | reverse complement strand
TACCTGAAAACATAGGAAAAACAAAAATAACAAAGATAGGCGAAATAATTAAAGAAAAGAAATATATAGGCATTTTTGAAGGAAAAGTTATTGAAATAAAAGACAAAGGTTTTTCACATTTTTAAATGAAGATGGAACATTTTTTAATTCTTATAAAATGGATATTTATTTACCTTTTTGTAATTATTGTATTCAGAAAGTATCAATTCCCTTTTATTTACTTTATTATATCTCTTTGCTTTCTTACAGGTTTTATTTTGAGGAAATTTAATCTTTATCCAGGAAAAGAGGAACCATTAATCCTTGATTTTTCAACTTTTTTAATTTCTTTAATTTTTTTTCTTCTAACAAAAACTGGCTTTAAAATTGACATCAAATTTTCTTTTTTAATAATTCTAATTCCCCATATTTTATATAACCTATTTAAAATTTTCTAACTCCTTGACCAACAATCACTTGGGAACTTCCGATGTTCACAAAAGGGTCCTTTTATACTAAATCATTGACCAACAAAGACTTGGGAACTTCGTAGGTTAATAAAGGGGTTATTTATATTTACTTAAATCAAATTCAAAAGTACAGATTGTCTCTTTAGGTTTTTCTTTCTTAATTTCAAATTCAAATGGGAAGTAAGAGACGACAAGTTTAACTTTTGCATTTTTAGGTATCTCTTTATTTGAAAATTTTACTTCTCCTTCAGATATATGTGTATAATCCCTTGCAAATTGAGAGTATAAAGATGTATATGAAGAAATAGGGTTTATTTTTTTGCCATTATATTCTAAGTAAAACTTTGCTGTTTTTCCAAATGTAGGATAGTCACCATAAATAGTAATTCTAAAAATAATTTTATCAGACATATCTTTTAAAGCAAGATTAACAATTTTCATGTCAAGTTTTTGTCCTTTTTCTTTTGCATTTTTTGCAAGAAGCGCTACTCTTAAAAAGGGAGTTATCAATGTTGCTTTGCCTTTCCCTTGTTCATATCCATAATCAATAGTCCATTTTTCAGTAAATTCTGTAAATGTCAATGATGCATTTTTTTCTCCATATATTATTGCCTCTTTAATTTCTTCTTGAGTCATAGGTATTTTAACTTCTTTGTTTTTTGCACAACAGGTGAGGAGTAAAAATGAACTTAAATAAATTAATTTTATTTTCATTTTAAACTCCCTTATTATTTAAATTATAATAAATCCTCTTTTTCTTTTCAATATTTATGGTAAAATAATTGAAAAAGGTAAAAAATGGAAAAAGTTTTAATTTTTGACACAACTTTAAGGGATGGTGAACAATCTCCTGGAGCAAGTTTAACAAGTGATGAAAAATTGAAAATTGCTTTACAACTTGAAAAACTTGGGGTTGACATCATTGAAGCAGGTTTTCCTATTTCCAGCCCAGACGATGCAAAAGCAGTTAAAATTATTGGGGAAAATATTAAAAATTCAATTGTCTGCGCATTAGCAAGGTGTAAAGATGAAGACATCAATGTTGCTTTAAAATCTCTTGAAAAATCAAAAAAACCTCGGCTTCATTTATTTCTTGCAACAAGTGAAATACATAGAAAATATAAACTAAAAAAGGCAAAAAGTGAGATAGTTAAAATTGCAAAAGAAAAAGTAAGATATGCAAAAAAATTTATTGATGATATTGAATTTTCACCAGAAGATGCTTCCAGAACAGAACCGGATTTTTTACTTGAAGTGTGTCAAGCAGTTATAGATGAAGGGGCAAAAACAATAAATATTCCAGATACTGTTGGATATGCAACTCCTGATGAATTTGGAAGACTTATTAAATTTTTAAGAGAAAGATTACCAGAGAATATTATTATTAGTGTTCACTGCCATAATGATTTAGGTCTTGCAGTTGCAAATTCTCTTACTGCAATTAAGAATGGAGCAAGACAGGTAGAGTGCACAATAAATGGAATTGGAGAGAGAGCTGGAAATGCTGCACTTGAAGAAATTGTTATGAATCTTATCGTTAGAAAAAATTATTATAATGTGGAAACAAATATAAATACAAAAGAAATTTATAAAACAAGTAGACTTGTTTCAACTTTAACAGGCATACCGGTTCAGCCAAATAAAGCAATTGTTGGTAAAAATGCTTTTAGACATGAAGCAGGAATACACCAAGATGGAATATTGAAACATCGTCTTACATATGAAATTATGGACCCAAAAATGATTGGGATACCCGAAAGTGAACTTGTTATGGGTAAACATTCAGGGAGACATGCATTAAAAGAAAGACTTAAAATTCTTGGTTTTGAATTTGATGATGAGAAATTTGAAGTAATATTTGAAAAATTTAAAAAACTTGCGGAAAAGAAAAAAGAAATACATGATATTGATTTAATTGCACTCGCTGAAGAAGAAATAATGACAATTAAACCTACTTATACTCTTGAGTATTTTCATATAATTTCAGGTTCATCTACAATTCCATCTGCAACAGTCCGTTTAAAAAAGGATAAAAAAATAATTGAAGATGCTTCAAGAGGAGATGGACCAGTTGATGCACTTTATAAAGCAATTGACAGAATTGTAAAACTTTCTCCTATATTAAAAGAATATAAGATTAACGCTATTACAGGAGGGAAGGATGCTCAAGGAGAAGTAAATGTAACACTTGAAATCAACGGTATTACTGTTTATGGAAAGGGTGTAAGTACAGATATAATAGAAGCAAGTGCAAAAGCATATATAAACGCAATAAATTTCTATCTTGTAAGAAAAAGTCTTGGTAAAAAAGTTATAAAGGGTACCTAAAATGACCATTTCACAAAAAATTCTTTTATCTCATTGCAAAGAAAAAGAAATATTTCCAGGGAAATATGTTGAATGTAATGTTGACCTTATACTTGCAAATGATATAACAGGACCTCTTGCTATTGAAGAATTTGAAAAAATTGGTGCAAAAAAAGTATTTAATCCTGAAAAAATTGTTCTTGTTCCAGACCATTTTACTCCATGCAAGGATATAAAAAGTGCTGAACTTGTAAAAAAATTAAGGGAGTTTTCAAAAAAATATAAAGTCAAATTTTATGAAATAGGAAAAGTAGGAATTGAACATGCTCTTTTACCTGAAGAAGGATTAACTTTACCAGGACAACTTATAATTGGAGCAGATAGTCACACTTGCACTTATGGAGCAGTTGGATGTTTTTCAACAGGCGTTGGAAGCACAGATGCTGCTTATGCTATGATTACAGGAAAATTATGGTTTAAAGTCCCTTCAACAATTAAATTTTATTATTATGGGAAATTAAATGATTATGTCGGTGGTAAGGATTTAATTCTTTATACAATAGGACAGATTGGTGTTGATGGAGCGAATTATAAGAGTATGGAATTTACTGGCCCTATTATTGAAAATTTACCAATTGATGATAGATTCACAATTTGTAATATGGCAATAGAGGCTGGAGCAAAAAATGGAATAATAAAACCAGATAAAATTACTGAAGAATACTTTAAAGAAATAGGAAAAGACATTAAAATTGATGGAAATTTAAAAACAGATAGTGAAAATGATTATGAAAGAATAATTGAAATAGATGTTAGCAAAATTGAGCCACAAGTTGCTGCTCCTCACCTTCCAAGTAATTCAAAGAGTGTAAGGGAATATGAAAATGTTAAAATTGATCAAGTTGTTATTGGTTCCTGTACAAATGGAAGGATAAGCGATTTAAGGAAAGCAGCAAAAATATTAAAAGGCCAAAAAGTTCATCCTGAGGTAAGGTGTATTATAATTCCAGCAACACAAAGGGTTTACAAAATGGCATTAAAAGAGGGATTAATTGATGTATTTATTGAAGCAGGTTGTGTAATTTCTCCTCCAACATGTGGACCTTGTCTGGGTGGACATATGGGAGTTCTTGCAAAAGGTGAAATAGCAATAGCAACAACAAATAGAAATTTTATAGGAAGAATGGGACATCCTGAAAGTTATGTGTATCTCTCAAATCCAGAAGTGGCAGCAGCAAGCAGTATAAAAGGTAGAATATGTCATCCAGAAGAGATAAAATGGACTGGAAAAAGAAAGAAAATTTCCTAAAAATAATTAGAAGAGAAGGATGTGGATTTGTTCCTTGTAGGGTTTCAATTAATGGTAAAATATGGGATGAAAATGTTGAATATTTTGAAAATATAAAAAAGGAATATAAAAATATTGAAATAGGTGTTAGTAAAAATCAAGAAAGAGAAAAAGAAAATTTTAAAGAAGATGCTTGGGGTTGCTTATGGCATTATCCAGGTGATTATCTTGATGGTCAGGTAGTAAAACATCCTCTTTCATCATGGGATTTTTTTGATTCATATATTCCACCGAATCCATTAAAAAATAGAAATTGGGAAGAAGAAAAAAGGAGAATAGAAAAAGAAAAAAGGGAAGGTTTAATTTCAGGTGCAGGTATTGAGCATGGTTTCTTTTATTTACGACTTACATATTTAAGAGGATTTGAAAATTTGATGATTGATATTGGAATGAAAGAACCAAGATTAAAAAAACTTATAGAAATTTTAACTGAATACTGGAAAGTTGTTATAAAAAAACTTGTTGAATTTGAACCTGACATTATTTATTTTGCAGATGACCTTGGACATCAAAATTCACTCCCAATGAATCCGGAAATCTGGAGACAATTAATAAAACCATCATATGAAACCCTATTTTCTATATGCAGAAGAAAGAATATTGAAGTTTATTTGCATACAGATGGATATATTGTTGACATTATTCCAGATCTTATTGAAGTAGGTGTTACAGTTTTAAATCTCCAAGACCTTGTAAATGGTTTAGATAATATTGAAAAACTTGCAAAAGGGGAAGTGGCTATTGACCTTGACATAGATAGACAGAAAATAACAGTTTTTGGTAAACTTGAAGATATAGATAAACATATAAAAAAATGTATTGAAAAACTTGGTTCGGAAAAAGGAGGGCTTTTACTTATATATGGTGCATATCCTAAAACTCCAGTGGAAAATATAGGACAAATAATAAAGTCAATGGAAAAATATTGTAAATTATGGTGTTGAAAAAAGGTGAAAAATGAAAACAAAAGGAAAAGTGTGGAAATTTGGGGACCATATAAATACAGATGATATAATTGCAGCAAGATATTTAAATACAACTAATGAAGAAGAACTTGCATCTCATTGTTTTGAAACAATAAGACCTGAATTTTCAAAAAAAGTTAAAAAGGGAGATATAATTGTTGCAGGAGAAAATTTTGGGTGTGGGAGTAGTAGAGAACATGCACCTGTTTCAATTAAAGGTTGTGGAATTTCAGTTGTAATTGCTAAAAGTTTCGCAAGAATATTTTTCAGAAACTCAATAAATATAGGACTTCCTTTAATTGAAATTAAAGAGGTAGATGAAATAAATGAAGGAGATGAACTTGAAATTGATTTTGAAAATGGAATTATAAAAAATATTAATACAGGTAAAAATTATAAATTTCAAAAATATCCTGAATTTTTACAAAATATAATAAACACGGGTGGGTTAATGTCACTCGCCAAAAAAATTATTGAAAAAAATGAAAATAATTGAAACTAATTTAAACTTTGAAATAGAAAAATTCAAAAAACCTCTTGGATTCAAAGGAAAATTTTTAAATGGTGCATGGCAAGTAGTTGTTTATTTAAAAAGTAAAGATAATTATTCAATTGGTATTGGTACTCAAAGTGTTTTATGGTCAGAGAGTAATGTTTTTTCTGAAAATAGCGAAGCAGGTGGAAATGCTTTAATGTTTGCAACTACCCAATTTGCTTTAAAACTTTTAAAAGGTAAAAAAATAGAAAATCCTGTAAAAACACTTGAAGAAATTTTTCCTCTTGTTCATAATTTTGCGAAAAAAATTACCGGAAGAAACGATTTAAGAGAAACTTTCACATTAAATTCACTAGTTGCAGTTGATAATGCTTTATGGATATTATATGCAAAGGAAAATAATAAGTTAAACTTTTTTGAAATGTTACCTGAAGAATATAGAAAATATTTTAAATACAGACATGAAAAAATTGCTTGTATTCCTTTAATTTCATATGCTGTATCAATTGAGGAAATAGAAAAAATGATAAATGAGGGATTTTTTGTTTTAAAAATTAAAATTGGTTCTGACCCTGAAGGAGATGGAGATAGGGAAAAAATGTTAAAATGGGATATGGAAAGAATTAAAAGCATCCATGAAAAATTTAAAAATTATTATACTCCTTTTACTAAAAATGGAAAATTACCATATTATTTTGATGCAAATGGAAGATATGATTCAAAGGATAGGTTAAAAAAACTTATTGATTTTATTGATAAAATTGGCGCACTTGACCAAGTTATTATCATTGAAGAACCATTTCCTGAGGAACTTGAAATAGATGTAAATGATTTACCAGTAAGAATTGTTGCTGATGAAAGTGCTCATACAGATAAAAATGTTATTGAAAGGAGTCAAATGGGATATAAAGGAGTTGCGTTAAAACCAATAGCAAAAACATTAAGTATGACTTTAAAAATATTGAACGAAGCCGAGAAAAGAAAAATGGATTATTTCTGCGCTGACTTAACTGTTATACCTATTCTTGTTGAATGGAATAAAATTTTTTCATCCGGAATAAAAACATTTCCTGAATTAAAAATACCAATTGTTGAATCAAATGGATTTCAATATTACAAAAACTGGGAAATTATGTTAAAATATCATCCATTTTATAATAAAATGTGGGTTAAACCTAAAAATGGTATTTTTAATCTTGATGAAGAATTTTATAATTTAAGTGGTGGAATTTTTGAAATTTCAGAACATTATAAAAACCTTGTAATGTAAAAAGGGGAAAAAATGGGTAAAAAATATAAAATAGGCCTTATACCTGGTGATGGAATTGGTCCTGAAATTGTTAGAGAAGGAGTTAAAGTATTAAAGGCAGTAAGTGAAAGATTTAATTTTGAAATTGAATTTATTGAATATGATTTTGGTGGAGAAAGATATCTAAAAACTGGAGAAACACTTCCTGATAGTGCAATTGAAGAATTTAAGAAACTTGATGCGATTTATCTTGGAGCAGTGGGACATCCAGAAGTGCCTCCAGGAATACTTGAAAAAGGTATATTACTTAAAATAAGATTTGAACTTGATCAGTATATAAACTTAAGACCTGTGAAGTTATATCCAGGTGTTGAGTGCCCATTAAAAAATAAATGCCCAGAAGACATTGATTATGTTGTTGTAAGGGAAAATACTGAGGGACTTTATTGTGGGATTGGAGGAAATTTTAAAAAAGGTACAAAAGATGAAATTGCAATTCAACTATCAATAAATACAAGAAAAGGAATTGAAAGATGTATAAAATATGCATTTAAACTTGCCAGAGAAAGAAATAAAAAGAAATCACTTACGGTCGTTGACAAGGCAAATGTTTTAACCTTTGAAGGTGATTTATGGAGAAGAGTAGCCAATGAAGTATGGAAAGAATTTCAAGACATTAAACTTGACTTTGCTTTTGTTGATGCTACTTGTATGTGGATGGTTAAAAATCCAGAATGGTTTGATGTAATTGTGACAAATAATATGTTTGGAGATATTATAACAGACCTTGGAGCAATAACTCAAGGAGGACTTGGGATTGCGGCTGGTGCAAATATAAATCCTGAAGGGGTAAGTATGTTTGAACCAATTCATGGCTCTGCACCAAAATATGCTGGCAAAAATATTGCTTGTCCACTTGCTACAATTTTGGCTGGAAGTATGATGCTTGAAGTAATTGGAGAGAAGGAAGCAGGAAAGAAAATTGAAGAAGCAATTATAAAGGCATTATCAGAAGGTTATGTAAAATCACTTGAAGCAGGGAAGATGGGATTATCAACAAGCCAAGTAGGTGATTTAATAGCAAAATTTGTAAAAGAGATATAAAAATGGATAAATCTTTAAATTTGAAAAAAAATAAAAGGAGGGAAAAATTAAAACAAGAAGACAGAAAAAAATTGAAAGTTTATTAAGAGAAGAAATTGAAGATATAATCAGAAAAGAAGTTTCTGACCCAAGAATCTGCTTTTTTACAATTACATATGTTCATATATCAGGTGACTTAAAAAAAGCGAAAGTTGGGATAAGTTTTATGGGTAGTGAAAAAGAGAAAGAAGATGCTTTTAAAGGAATTTTAAGTGCTCAAAAATATATACAATTTAGACTTGGAAGAAGAATCTCTTTAAAAAATACCCCTTCTATTAAATTTGAATTTGATGAAAGGAAAGAATTTAAAATAGAAGAGATTTTAAAAGAAATTAGAAAAGAAGATGAGAGTGGATATTAAAAAGAAAATAGAAGAAGAACTAAAAAAAGTAGTTAATGAATTTAAGAAAAAGGTAAATTTTGATATTTTATCACCAGAAAAGGAAGAGTTTGGTGATTTTTACACCAATATTGCATTCAGATTATCCGATAAAGAAAATCCGCCACAAAAAATTGCAGAAATTATAAAAGAAAAAATTACTGAAAACTTAAAAGGGATTATTAAAAAAATTGAAACAAAGAATGGTTTTATAAATTTTTTTATAGATGAAAAAATTTATAAAGAAAATGTTTTAAAAATTATTGAAGGAGGAGAAAATTATTTAAAGCAGGATATAGGAAAAGGTAAAAAGGTTATAATTGAATTTGTAAGTGCAAACCCAACAGGACCTTTAACAATTGCTCATGGAAGACAAGCAGCATATGGAGAATCATTATCAAGAGTTTTAAAATTTGCTGGATTTGCAGTAACCAAAGAATATTATATAAATGATGCTGGAAGACAAATGAAACTTCTTGGTGAATCATTAAAAGCAAGATTTTTACAACTTAAAGGAATAGATTATCCTTTACCAGAGGATGGATATGTAGGAGAATATCTAATTGAAATTGCAAAAAAGATTGAAAGGGTTGATGAAGAAGATAATAATTTTTTTATTAAATTTGCATCTTCAGAAATATTAAATGATATAAAAAAAGACCTTGAAAATTTTGGAGTTTCATTTGATAGTTGGATAAGAGAAAGTGAATTTATAGAAAAAAAAGAAGTTGAAAAAGTTATTGAATTTTTAAAAGAAAAAGGACTTATATATGAAAAGGATGGAAGTTTATGTTTTAAAAGTTCTCTTTTTGGAGATGATAAAGATAGAGTTATAGTAAAAAGAGATGGAAGTTTTACATATCTGGCAACTGACCTTGCATATCACAAATATAAAATTGAAAGAGGTTATCAAATTATTATAAATATTGTGGGTCCAGATCATCATGGATATATCCCAAGATTGAAAGCAGGGGTTGCTTCTTTAGATTTTGATCTTGAAAATTTTATTGTATTGATTGTTCAATTAACTACATTATATAGAGGCAAAGAAAAATTATCAATGTCCACAAGAAAAGGGCAATTTATAACTTTAAAAGAGTTAATAAAAGAAATAGGGCCAGATGCTTCAAAATTTTTCTTTTTATTTAGAAAAATAGATAGCCATCTTGATTTTGATATTGAAATTGCAAAAAAACAATCAAGTGAAAATCCTGTTTATTATTTGCAGTATGCTTATGTAAGATTAAAACATCTGATTGAGTTTGGGAGAGAAAAAGGATATATAGTAGAAAAACCAGAAAAATATATAGATTTGCTTGATAAAGAAGAAGAAATTGAAATAATGAAAAAAATTTGGAAATTTAATGACATTATAAAAAGTGTTGTTGAAACATATGGAATTCACCTCCTTGCAGAATATTTACTTGATCTCTCAAAATCATTCCACTCTTATTACCAAAAATATAGAATTGTAAGTGATGAAAAAGAAATTAGTTATGCACGTCTTACTTTAATAAAATCCTTATTGATAATTTTTGAACTCTCTTTAAAACTTTTAAATATCTCCCTTCCCGAAAGAATGTAATCATTCAAAATTTTGAAATTGACATTATTTTCAATTTGTTTTATCATAAAATTCTAATTAAAAATTGGGAAAGAAAGATGATTACAGAAGAAATTGAAAAACTTATTTTGTTGCAAAAAATAGATCTTGAAATTTATGAAAAAGAGGAAGAAATAAAATTGTTTCCAGAAAAAGAAAAAAAATTGAATGAAGAAATTGAGTTAATTGAAAAGAAAATAAAAGAAACAAAAAATGACCTTAAAAGAGTCCAACTTGACAGAAAAGAAAAAGAACTTGAAATTAAGAGTTATGAAGAAGAAAAAAATAATTTAAATAAGAAACTTGACAATGTTAAAACAAATAAAGAATATGAGGCACTTCTTATTGAAATTGCAAATGTAAAGAAGAAAATTTCTGAAATTGAAGAAGAGGTTCTTATATTGATGGAGAAAGAAGAAGAACTTATAAAAAAAGAAAAGATGCTACAAGAGGAATTAAACAAGATAAAAGAGGATATTTTAAAAAAAATTGAAATTGAAAGAAGCAAAGTTGAAGAGTTAAAAAAAGAGATAGAAATGAAAAAAGTTGAAAGAGAAGAACTTGTGAAAAAGGTTGATTTTAAAGTATATAATTTATATGAAAAAATAAGGAAAAGTAAAAAGGATGGTGTCGCAATTGTAAAAATAGAAAATGGAATATGTAATGGATGTTTTATGGCTCTTCCAACATACATAGTAGAAAAGGTTAAAAGAAAAAGGGAAATAATTCAGTGTGAAAATTGTAGTAGGATATTATATTAATGGGAAAAATTGATGTTTATATTGATGGTGCCTCAAAAGGAAATCCTGGTAAAAGTGCTTATGGAATTGTAATATTTATAAATGACAAAGTATATAAAAAAACTGGTGGATTTATTGGTATAACAACAAATAATGTAGCAGAGTATATTTCATTAATTTTTTCTTTAATTGAATGTATACCTTTTCAAAAGGATGAAATTGAAATTAAAAGTGATAGTTTACTCCTTGTTAAACAAATTAATGGTGAATATAAAATTTTAGATGAAAAACTCAAAATTTTACATTTTATTGCGAAATCTTTACTAAGAAGGTATAAAAACATTAAAATAAAATATATAGAAAGAGAGAAAAATAAAATTGCAGATGAAATAGCAAATTCGTTCATTGAAAATAAGAATGATTTATTCTGAAGGAGTGGCTGGGTGTTCGCCCGCCTTCTGGCGGGAGGAAAGTCCGGACTCCTGCAGGGAGGGTGGTTCCTAACAGGAACAGGTAGCGATACCTGGAAAGTGCCACAGAAAACATACCGTCCGCCACTGGCGGATAAGGGTGAAAAGGCGAGGTAAGAGCTCACCGTCTGCCCTAAAGGCAGAGCAAGGCAAACCCCACCCGGAGCAAGGTCAAGCAGAACCCATGGGTTCCCTGCCCCAAAGGGTTCGGGTAGACCGCTTGAGTCAAAGGGCGACCTTTGACCTAGATGAATGAACACCTAAAAACAGAATCCGGCTTACAAGCCACTCCTTCAGTTTAAAAAAAGGGGGGTAATATGACATATCTTGAAAGGTTTAAGAATGTTGTTTATTTTGGAAAACCTGATAGACCATTTTTTTGGCCTCAGTGGGTTTTTCAGGAGACAATTAAAAGATGGCAGAAAGAAGGGATGCCAATTGATATTCATTTCAATACTTACTTTGGGTTTGATAGAATAGAATATGCTCCAATAAATCTTGGATTCATTCCTGCTCCTGAAGTAAAAATTATTGAAGAGGATAAAGAAACTGCTACCTATATTGATGACCTCGGAAATAAATGGAAAAGATGGAAAGATAGGGAAATAGGGATGAGTCAATGGATTGAATTCTGTATAAAGGATGAAGAAACATGGGAAAAAGTTAAAAAGAGATTAAATCCAGATTCTCCTTTAAGATACCCTCAATATTATGATGACTGGAAAAGATGCGTTAAAGAAAGAGATTATCCTCTTGGAGTTAGTGCAGGTTCTTATTATGGATGGATTAGAAATTGGATGGGAGTAGAAAATCTCTCTGTTATGTTTTATGATAATCCAGAACTTGTAAAAGAAATTATAAATTATGTTGCTGATTTTGTTATAAAAGTGCTTGAAAAAGTTGTAAGTGAAGTTAAATTTGATTTTGCAAATATATGGGAAGACCTTGGAATGAAACAGGGACCTTTACTTTCACCAAAAACATTTGAAGAGTTTTGTCTACCTGCTTATAAGAAAGTGTGTTCATTTTTAAGAAACCATGGCATAGATGTAATTATGGTTGATTCTGATGGAAATAATGATGTAATTGTTCCTTTATGGCTTGAAGGTGGTGTTAATATGCTTTATCCACTTGAAGTTGCAGCAAATACAGATGCTATTGAATATAAGAAAAAATATGGGAAAAAATTAATTTTAATGGGAAATATTGACAAAAGAGCATTAAGAAATACAAAAAAAGAGGTTGAAGAAGAAGTTATGAAAAAAGTTCCATATTTATTAAAAGAGGAAGGTTATTTTCCATTTGTTGACCATGCAGTTCCACCAGATGTTCCTTTTGAAAATTTTAAATATTATCTTGAACTTGTTAAAAAAATATGGGCTGATATAAATAAATGAGATTGTTTTTTTATACTTTAATTGGAATTGCACTTGGTTGGTGGGAAGGTGTTGTAGTTGTTTATATAAGAGAAATTTTGACAAATATATCTCCTGACATCACAAAAATAACAATATCTCAATTATCAAAACCACTTATTGTGACAGGAACAAGAAATTTTTCATTAATTTTTGTTGAAAGAACACGGGAAGTTACTCCAATTATTACAATATTTTCTTTTTCATTACTTTTAGAAAAAAAACTATTAAGGAAACTCGCAACTTTCTTATGGATTTTTGCAATATGGGACTTATTTTATTATTTAACTTTGAAAATTTTGATTAACTGGCCTTCTTCTTTAAAAACAATTGACTGTCTTTTTTTAATACCAAAACCCTGGATTGCTCCAGTTTATGTTCCTATTTCAATTATGCTTTTATTTTTAATTTCTTCAGGTTATATATTTAAAAAAATTAAGTAATTTTACTCCCTGCTGGAACTTCTTCTTTATCCGTTGTTAAAATTGAAAGTTTATTATCAAATAATGTTGCAAGAAGCATCCCTTTACTCTCAATTCCTCTAATAGTTTTTGGTTCAAGATTAACAATCATAACTATATTTTTGCCAATCAATTCCTCTTTTTTATACCATGGCTTTATTCCAGCAACTATCTTCCTTTTTTCATCTCCTATATCAACTACCAATAGATAAATTTTGTCTGCTCCAGGAACATCTTCTACTTCCAGTATTTTTGCAACTCTCAAATCTATTTTTTTAAATTCATCAAACTTTATTTCCATATTTCAACCTCCTTTTTCTGTCCATATCTTTCAGAATGGTATCTTTCAAACCATTTTTTAATTTCTTTTTCTGGAAGTTTTTTTATTTTTTTATTCATCATTTTCCCTGCAGTTAATATATAGTAAAAAATTTCTGCAAAATATTCACTCATCAATGCATAAAAAACGACTTTTTCAGGAGATTCAGCAAAACAGAAAAGACCATGATTTCTTAAAATTATTGACGGACAACCAGTTTTCTCATAAACTCTTATAATTTCTTTTCCTATATTATCTAATGTATTGTCAACATATTTTGAAACAGGGATATCTTTACCAAAAACATCTGCATGGCCTGTAGTAAGGACTGGAATTGGAATCCCAAGAACTGAAAAGATTGTTATAAATTTTGAATGTGTATGGCAGACACTTTTTGCTTCTTTTATATTTTTATATATGTAAAGATGGTGTGGAGTATCAACAGAGGGTTTTAAATTTCCTTCTATAACTTTTCCATTTATGTCAACACCAACAATCTGGGATTCTGTTAATTTTTCATAAGGCACACCACTTGGCTTTATATAAATAATTTTTCTTTCTTCATCTATTCCACTGACATTTCCTTGGGTTCCATAAACAAGATTGTTTTTCCACAAAAAAATATTCGCTTCATAAACACTTTTTCTGATATCTTTCATTCTGTTTCCTTTTTTATTTTTAAAAGTTCTTTCATTACATTAAATAAACTTTGATTATAATTTTTTGTTCCAAAAGCATCATGAAGTTGCTTATAAAGTAAATAAAGTTTTTCATAAATTTTAACATTTTCGGATATTGGTTTATAAATC
>CAZCUO010000136.1:0-3319 GCA_964502135.1 uncultured bacterium | reverse complement strand
ATTTTTTGAAAATTTTAAAAGAAAGAAGAAGCATAAGGAAATATCAGAAAAAAGAAGTTCCAAAAGAAATTATTGAAGATATAATTGATTGTGCAAGATTTGCTCCAACAGCAATAAATATTCAGCCATGGGAATTTATAGTTATAACTGATAAAAATATGAGAGAGAAAATTGCAGATATAACTGATTATGGAAAATTTATAAAAGAAGCACCTATATGTATTGCTGTTTTCTGTAAGGATACAAAATATTATCTTGAAGATGGTTCTGCTGCAACTACATACATCCTACTTGCTGCAAAAGCATATGGACTTGGAAGTTGCTGGATTGCTGGTGATAAAAAATTTTATGCAGAAAAAATCAGAGAATTGCTTGGAGTTCCTGAAGGATATAAACTTGTAAGTTTAATATCAATTGGCTATCCAAATGAAGACCCAAAACTAAAAAAAAGAGACCTTAAAGAAATTATACATTGGGAAAAATGGTAAAAAAAATTTCAAAATATTTTAAATTTAATGAAAATAAAACAGATATAAAGACAGAAGTAATTGCTGGGGTAACTACTTTTATGACAATGGCTTATATTATTTTTGTTCAACCATCTATTTTATCCCAAGGTGGGATGGATTTTGGAGCGGTTATGGTTGCAACGTGTCTATCTTCTGCCATTGCTACATTAATTATGGGACTTTATGCAAATTATCCAATCGCTCTTGCTCCTGGAATGGGTGAAAATTTCTATTTTGTTTTTACTGTTATACTTGGTATGGGAATTATATGGCAAAAAGTTCTTGGAGCGATTTTTATTGAAGGGATTTTATTTATGATTTTATCTATATGGAAAGTTAGAGAAAGATTGATTGATTCTGTTCCTGAATCTCTTCAATGTGGAATTGCAGGAGGTATAGGTCTATTTATAGCATTTATTGGATTTATACAAAGTGGGATAGTTCAAAAAGGAGGCGTTGTTTTAACAATGGGAAATTTATTACAAAAAGAAGTTATCCTCTCAATAATTGGTCTTTTAATAATAGCAACCTTAATGTCTCTGAAAATAAAAGGTAATATACTTGTTGGAATGATTTTAACATCTATAATAGGAATTTCAATGGGAGTTATTAAATATCAAGGAATTATTGGTAAAATTCCCTCAATTTCTCCTACATTTATGAAACTTGATATTATAGGTGCTTTAAAAGAAGGATTATTTACAATCATATTTGTTTTTCTATTTATGGATATATTTGATACTGTTGGAACAGCAATTGGAGTAGGCCAAGCAGGAGGATTTATTAAAAATGGAAAATTACCAAGAGCAGAAAGGATTCTTTTATCAGATGCGATTGGAACTGTAGTTGGAGCAGTTTTAGGAACAAGCACAGTTACAAGTTATATTGAAAGTTCTGCAGGTATTTCTGTTGGAGGGAAAACAGGGTTTGCCTCAGTAATTACAGCAATGCTTTTTCTTATTTCTCTTTTCTTTTATCCATTTATAAAAATGATTGGAACAGGGATAGAAACACAGACAGGGATAACATTGTATCCTGTAACCTCACCCGCTTTAATAATTGTTGGTTTTTTAATGATGAAAGTAATGTTTAAAATAAAATGGGAAGACCCAACAGAATCAATCCCTGCATTTTTATCTTTCATAGGTATTCCTTTTACTTATAATATTGCTGAAGGAATGGCTTTGGGATTTATTTCTTACTTCTTTTTAAAATTATTAACAGCAAGATTTAAAGAACTAAATCCAGTTATTATTATTGTTGCTCTTGCTTTTCTCATTAGATTTATTTTTTTTAAATCCTAATTAAAAAAGAGATTCCTCAACACGAAGCATTATAGTTTCTTTTTTTATAACATCAAGTGTATTAATTTTTTCTATCGCCTTTTTAACATTTTTTTCTTTTGCCATATGAGTTAACATTATTATTGGAACTGCTTTTTGGGGGTTGTCTTTTTTTTGAATTACAGAAGAAATACTTATATTGTAATCTCCAAGAATTTTTGATATTTTTGCAAGAACGCCTGGTTTATCAATTGCAGTAAATCTAAAATAATATTTTGTTTCAATTTCATCAAATGGCTTTAAATAATTTTTTTCATAAGAGATAAAATTTTCCGTTATATAGTTTTTAGAAACTATCTTTTTACTTATATCAACAACATCACTTATTACAGAACTACTTGCTGCCTTTCCACCTGCACCCTCGCCATAAAAAAGTGCTTTTCCTATTAAATCACCTTCAACATAAATGGCATTGTTAACACCCTCAACAAGAGATAAAAGATGATTTTTAGGTAGCAGAGTAGGGTGAACTCTTATTTCAATATTATTTCCTTCTTTTTTACAAATCCCAAGTAATTTAATCCTATATCCAAACTCATCTGCATAAGTTATATCAACAGGTTCTATTTTTTCAATTCCTTCTACATTGATTTTATCAATTGAAAAAAAATTTCCAAAACATATGTATGAAAGAATTAAAATTTTATGCGCTGTATCAAGTCCACAAATATCAAGTTTAGGATTTGCTTCAGCATAACCAAGTTTTTTAGTTATATCAAGGGCTTCGTTGAATTTAATTTTTTTATAAAACATTTCTGAAAGTATATAATTTGTTGTTCCATTCAAAATTCCAAATATTTTTGTAATTTTATTTCCTATAAAACTTTCCTTTAATGATTTTATAATCGGAATTGCACCAGCAACACTTGCTTCAAATCCAATATATACATTTTTTTCTTTTGCTAAATTAAATATTTCCTCTCCATATTTTGATATTAGTGCTTTATTTGCTGTCACAACAGATTTTTTATTTTCAATTGACTTTTTCACAAATTCATAAGCGTAATCAGTTCCTCCTATTAGTTCAACAACTATATCTATTTCATTATCATATATTATTTCATCAGGACTTTCCGCAGCAATATTTTTAAAAGTTTTTAATTTATTTCTATCTTTGTCAAAAACTTTTACAATGTTTATTTCAATACCAATTTTTTCTTTTATTATTTCTTTCTTTGAAATAAACTCTCTTATAAAACTTGAGCCAACAGTTCCACATCCAATAACTCCAAGATTAATATTCTTTTTCATTTTTTAGTAAAGTGCTGTGGGAATGGTATTTCTATAAAGATTATCAGAGGCAAAATATAGTTCATTTTGACCTTTTTCAATTTCATCTTCAATTTTGTCTTTTTCTATCCCTTTATTCAATCTCAATTCTTTCGCATCTAAATAAATTTTTTTACTTAAAAAATAATTATATTCTGGTTCTTCGCCTTTTTTGCCATCACTTATAGCATTTTTTGC
>CAZCUO010000135.1:0-4914 GCA_964502135.1 uncultured bacterium | reverse complement strand
AAAAAATCAACGATTCCATCAGCAAGAGGATTTTCTGGTCCTACAATTATAACATCTATTCTATTTTCATTTACTACTCCCATAATTTCTTCAAAATTATTTGTATCTTTTTTTATACATTTTCCAATTAGAGAAATACCTCCATTTCCAGGAATTGAAAAAATTTCATAATTTTCAGAAGAAGTTTTTATTTTCCAAGATATTGCATGTTCTCTTCCGCCTGAACCAATAACAAGAATTTTCATTTTGCCTCCATTTTTAATTTAATTATACTTTATGATATAATTATAGGCAAAGGAAGATTTTTATGAAAGTTGTAATAATAATGGGGTCAAAAGCGGACTTAGATTGGGCAAAACAGATAGAAGAAAAATTTAAAGAATTTGGAATAGATGTTATTTTAAGAATTGCTTCTGCACATAAGACACCTTTAAAAGTTCTTGAGATTATAAAGGAATATGAAGAAGATGACACAGTTTTTATAACAATTGCTGGAAAAAGTAATGCTTTAAGTGGATTTGTTGATGCAAATACAATAAAACCTGTGATCGCCTGCCCTCCTTATAGTGAGAAATTTTCTGGATTTGACATATTTTCAAGTTTAAGAATGCCAAAAGGTGTTGCACCATTAGTGGTTCTTGAACCTGAACAAGCAGTAATTTCAACAATTAAAATATTTTCAATTAAATATCCTCAATTAAAAGAAAAATTAACTGAATATCAGAAAAAATTAAAAGATGAAATAGAAAAGGATGATAAAGAAATAATGGGAGGGAAATAATGGGGAGTGTAAAAGATGTAATTATTTTAAAATCTCCAGAAAAAGAAAAGGCAGGAATTGGAAGATTTATTTTTACAGATAGATATTCTGTTTTTGATTGGGGGAAAATGCCAGATGATATAGTTGATAAAGGAAAATCAATATGCATCTCAACTGCATATTTTTTTGAAAAACTTGAAAAAGAAGGAATAAAGACACATTATATTGGAGTTGTTGAAAATGGAAAAGTTAAAAAATTAAATGAACTTGAAAAATTAACCGACACAATTGAATTTAAAATGTTAAGGGTATTAAAACCTGAAATTAAAGATAAAAAATATGACTATTCAATTTATAAGAAAGAAAAGGTGAATTTTTTGATACCTCTTGAAATTATATATAGAAACTATTTACCTGAGGGGTCATCAATCTTTAAAAGATTAAAAGAAGGAAGTTTAAAGATTGAAGATATTGGATTAAAAAAATACCCAGTTCCGGGAGAAAAACTTGAAAAACCAATAATAGATATTTCTACAAAACTTGAATTAACTGATAGATATATAAACTGGGATGAAGCAAAAGAAATTGCAAATCTTAGAGATGAAGAAATTGAAGAAATAAAATCTAAAACACTAAAAATAAATGAGATTATAAATAAAGAGGTTGAAAAAATTGGTCTTATTAATGAGGATGGGAAAGTTGAATTTGGATTTGATGAGAATAGAAATTTAATTCTTGTTGATGCAGTTGGAACTCTTGATGAGTGTAGATTTACTTATGATGGAATCCCTGTTTCAAAAGAAATTGCAAGAATATATTATAGAAAAACTGACTGGTTTAAAAAAGTTGAAGAAGCAAAGAAAAAAGATAAAATTGAATGGAAAAAATATGTTGATTTACTCCCTCCTCCTTTACCTGAAAGACTTTCAATTCTTATTTCTAATGTTTATAAAGCATATGCAAATGAAATAACTGAAAAAAAATGGTTTGATGTTCCTCCTTTAAAAGAAATTCTCTTTGAAATCAAAAATTACATCTAAAATGGCAGAAATACTAAAACCTGATAAAAATGGAATTGAAAAAGCAGTTAATATTTTAAAAAAAGGAGGTGTAATTGCTTTTCCAACTGAAACTGTTTATGGGCTTGGTGCAAATGGGTTTAACCCAATTGCAGTTGCAAAAATATTTGAAATTAAAAATAGACCATTTTTTGACCCAATAATTTTACATATAGCAGAAAAAGATTATATAAAAATTCTATGGAAAAAAATTGATGAAAGAGCAGAAAAATTAATTGAAAAATTTTGGCCAGGTCCTCTTTCAATTATCTTACCAAAAACAGAAATAGTTCCTTATATTGTTACAGGTGGCCTTGAAACAGTTGCAGTCAGAATGCCATCACATCCTGTTGCACTTGAAATAATAAAAATGGCAGGTTTTCCAATTGCAGCACCAAGTGCAAATTTATTTGGAAAATTAAGTCCAACAGAAGCAGAACATGTTCAAAGACAGATTGGAGAAAAAATTGAAATAATTATTGATGGAGGAAAATGTCCTGTTGGAATTGAATCAACTGTTATTGATTTAACAACAGAAAAAAGTGTTATTTTAAGACCCGGTGGAGTTGCAAAAGAGGATATTGAAAAGGTTATAGGAAAAGTTGAAATACTTGAAAAATCAGAAAAAATTTTATCCCCAGGACAATTACCTTTTCATTATTCTCCTAAAACACCTTTAAAAATTTTAAGGGACTGGAATGAAATTAAAGAAAATGAAAAAGCAGGACTTCTGGCATTTAAAGAAGCAAAATTTAAAGAAAAATTCAAATGTGTTGAAATTTTATCTCCTAAAGGAGACCTTCTTGAAGCAGCAAGCAATTTTTTTTCTCTACTTCATAAACTTGACAATATGGGTCTGGACATAATATATGCAGAACCAGTTCCAGAAAAAGGTCTCGGAATAGCAATAATGGATAGATTAAGGAAAGCAGAAACCAAAAAGTATAAGTAATGGAATTCTGCCAAATAACTTTTATTTATATAATTCCTTCCCTTCCATATATCCTCTTAATGCCAGTAAAAATAAGTTTGCAACATTAACTAAAGGGTCTATTAAAGTTTTATGATTAACCCACTCTACTCCATAATTTTCAATTTTTACATCCTCAAGTTTTTCACATAAATATTTATA
Source organism: uncultured bacterium (assembly GCA_964502135.1). Lineage (GTDB taxonomy): Bacteria > Ratteibacteria > UBA8468 > B48-G9 > JAFGKM01 > JAMWDI01. The sequence continues at coordinate 1,964 of CAZCUO010000135.1, read as the reverse complement.
AGATTTTTTTACTTTTTTCAGTAAACTTTCAGGAAATTTTTCTCCAATTATTCTTTTTACTGCCAATGCTTGAAATACGGCACATCCGGTTGCACCTAACCATTTATCATCTCTTCCACATATCCCAACTCCACCATCTTCAAATTGACATTCTCTAAAAGTCCATTCAATCGCTTTTAATGGCAAATCTATATATCTTTTATCTTTCTTATACATATAAAGATGTGTAAGATAATCTATGCAGACATAGGTAGAGAATATCCATGAAGTTTCATTTCCAGCAACATCTATACTTTCAAACCCTCTATAATCGTCAGGACCTATAACCCAGCATCCAATATCTTCTCTCCATGTTCCACAATACCAATAACCATCTTTCCCTAATGAACCCTTTTTATCCTTATAAGGTTGACAAAAATATTCAGAAAAACTTATTGCATCATTTAATATACTTTCATCTTTAGTTATCTCATACGCGAAAACCAATCCACTACCAAATATACCTAAATCATTTGTCCAACCAGCATCTTTACAATAATTTCCATGTCCATAACCACAAGGAAAATGAGAATAAGTTAAACCATTAATTTTAATTTCTATTTTTCTTTTTCTCGCCCTTTCAATTATTTTATAAACATTCTCTTTTAATTTCTCATCTATAAATCCGTGATGTCTAAAATAAAAACCAATACATTCCAATGCAGTTCCCAACCAAACAGTAACATCTCTTGGCCATTCCTGCAAAACAATATCACTCACAAAATAAACCTGAGCATCTGCCAATGAACAAATATCTAATTTATTATACTTCTTTCCATATCTATACAAAATATCCACTAAAGTATTCATATAACGAATATCAGGTAAAAGACCAACCCCTCTACCTGGTTTTTGCCACAAACTTTTCTCTATATCAATTCCACCCTCTAACTTTAATTCCCTAATAAATACCTCTAAAATTTTTTCAATAATTTCTTTCTTCATCTTAATATTAAAAATTACCAATTAAATAAAGGGACATCAAGCCATTCTCCATCTTTCATTGCAGACATATGTGCTATAATCCCTGGAACTGTAAAATCAATCGCTCTTATAATATCAATAGGAGGCCTTGTCCTATTTTTCACTGAATCAACAAAATCTCTAATCATATAATATTCACTTGTTCCATGCCCTCCTTTTGATGCTTCACTTGAAAGAGATGGGTCTGATAAAGGACATGGATAAGGAATACCTTTTTCTGGTGTTTCTCCTTCTGAATAATATAATCCATCACCTTTATCCCTTGGTCCTTCAAGATGTCCTTTTGTTCCATATAAAGAATACCATACCATATGAGGTCTTGATGCAACCTGACTCCTTAAAATTTTTATTATTGCTCCTTTTTGTGTCTTAAATAAACCAACTTCAATATCAAGAAATCCTATAAAATCTTTATATTGTGGCATCTTTTTAAATCCAGTTGTCAGTCCACATCCTTTAACTATTCTATCATTCATAATTAAAAGTAATGGACCGAGTGTATGAGCACAATATAAAATTGGAGGTCTTTCAGCACGCCAGAAATATTTCCCTTCCTTTTCATCAACAAGTAAATTCACAATATTATGTATATATTCTCCTTCTGCATAATAAATCTCTCCAATTTTCCCTTTTTCAACTATTTTCTTCCATTCTCTTATATAGTGAAAATAACAGTAATTTTCTGCCATCATATAAATTCTTTTTGTTTTTTTAACTGCATTTAATACTTTTTCACATTCTTCTATTGTATAGGCGACTGTCTGCTCACATAAAACATCTTTTTTATTTTCAAGTGCTTTTATTGTCTGTTCTGTATGATAGGAATGGGAGTTGATATTATAACTACATCAAAATCAGAATTTATAAAATCATCATAATTTTTAAATCTTTTTCTATCAGGAAATTTAAATAGAATTCCAACTTCAGATCGGAAAAGCGGT
>CAZCUO010000134.1:0-17795 GCA_964502135.1 uncultured bacterium | reverse complement strand
TTTAGTTCTTGGGAAAGGGACAAATGTTTTAGTAAGTGATAAAGGATTTAATGGAATAATTATTTCTACTTTAAAATTAAATAGAATTGACTTTGATAGTGAAAATTTAAAATGTGAATCAGGTGTTAAAATATCAATATTATTAAAATTCTGTATTGAAAATAATTTAGAAGGCCTTGAATTTCTCGCTGGTATTCCAGGAACTATTGGAGGAGCAGTGAAAAATAATGCAGGTTTAAAAAATGAGTGGATTTCTGAAAAGATTGACTATGTAAGATTTTTTGATGTAAATTCCGGTGAGATAATAAAAAAAGAAAAAAAGGATATATTTTTTGATTATAGAAAAAGTGAATTTAATTCTTCTATGATTATTTTAGATGTCAATCTTAAATTTGAAAAAGGACAAAAAGAAAGGATTATACTAAAAATTAAAAAATATATTCATGAAAGAAAACTTAAACAGCCAATTGGTTACAGTGCAGGAAGTATTTTTAAAAATCCATATCCTTACTATGCAGGCGAATTAATTGAAAAATGCGGCTTAAAGGGGTATTCTATAGGTGATTGTTATATCTCTGAAAAACATGCAAATTTTATAATTAATAGAGGAAATGGGAAGGCAAATGATGTTTATAAACTTATAAAAATAATTAAAGAAAAAGTAAAAGAAAAATTTAATATTGAACTTGAAACAGAAATTCAATTAATAGGAGAATTTGAATGAAAATTGCAATTTTATATGGGGGAGAAAGTCCGGAGAGAGAGGTTTCTTTGAAATCGGGTAAATGTGTTTATTATGCTTTAAGGAAAAAATATGATGTAAAACTTTTTGATCCATCTAAAAAAAATTTTATTAATAAATTTTTAAAATTTAATCCAGATATAGTTTTTATTGCTTTACATGGAGGTATTGGAGAAAATGGAGCAATTCAGGGATTTTGTGAAACCTTGAAAATTCCTTATACAGGTTCAGGTATTCTCTCATCTGCTTTATGTTTAAACAAAATTATTTGCAAAGAAATTTTAAGTTATCACAAAATTCCTACTCCACCTTTTGTTGTGATAGAAAAAAACAAACCAATAAAGATGAAATTCAAATTTCCCGTTGTTGTAAAACCTGCAAATCTTGGTTCAACAATTGGGGTCAAAATTGTTTATAATAAAGAACAAATGTTTTCTGCAATAAAAGAGGCCTTTTCAATTGATGAAGAAGTATTTATTGAGAAATATATTGATGGTAAAGAAGTAACTGTTGGAATTATTGGGAATGAAGAAATTGAGGTTTTACCTATAATAGAAATTAGAACAAGAAGAGGATTTTACGATTACAAGGCCAAATATACTCCTGGAGAAAGTTTTCATATTATACCTCCGGAATTACCAAAGAATTTAATAAAGAAAGTTGAAAATATTGCTATAAAAACATATAAGGTTTTAAAATGTAGTGGATTTGCAAGGATGGAAATAATTATAGATAAAAAAAATAGACCATTTGTTCTTGATGTTAATACAATTCCTGGATTAACAAAAGTAAGTCTATTACCTGATGCAGCAAAATTTAAGGGAATAAGTTTTTCTCAGTTATGTGAAATAATTTTAAATTTGGGACTTGAAAAATGGAAGAAAAAAATAGGAAAATAGAGGAAATTAAAAAGAGGATATTTCAAAGAAGAATAAAAAAAATTAAAATTATATTCATTTTTTTATCCATTTTATTTATTCTTTTTTGTTTTTATTATATTGAGAGAAAAATAATTATTTTTTTATGGAATGCGGAAGTATTTAAAATAAAAGAGATAAAAATTCATCCTAAAGAAATAAGTCCATTGATAAAAGAACTGCTTGAACTTGAAAAAGATAAAAATTTATTGTTTTTGGATATAGAAGAAATAAGAAGTAAAATTCTTTCTATACCTGAAATTGAAGATTGTAAAATTATAAAAAATTTTCCATCTTCTCTTCAAATAGAGATTAAATTAAGAGTTCCATGGGCTATTTTAAAAACAAATCAAAAAGAATATTTAATAGATAGAAATGGAGTTATAATTAATAATAAAAGGGATAACGTAAATCTTGAAATTTATGGGATAAACGTAGACGAGACGGGAAATATAATAAAGGAGAAAGAAAAAATTAGGATTTTGAATGAATTTTATAAATGGTATAATTATTACAATATAGAAAACTTTTTCAAGATAAAAATTATAGATATTTCTGAGTTGAATAAAATTGAAATTAGTGATGGAAAAAGAAAAATTTTTTTTAGGAATGAACCTATGAAAGAAAAAATGGAAAAACTTGCTTTTGTTTTAAAAAATTTAAAAAATGATTTTGAATATATTGATATTAGATTTAAAGATTTTTATATAAAATTTAGAGAAAATGGAAAAAGTGATAACAGTGATTGATATTGGAACAACAAAATTTTTTGGTATTACTTCTATTGTTGAGGAAAATAATATTGAAATTAAAGGTATAGATATCAAACAAACAGATGAGGATTGGATTAAAGGCGGAAGAATTGTAGATATTGAAGGAGTTGCTGGTGGTTTAATTGATTTAATAGATTCTTTGAGAAAACAATCAAAAGAAAGAATTGAATGGGTAACAGTTGGGATTGGTGGCGGACATGTAAAAGGTGAAATTTACTCAAAAAAAATAGAAATAATACCAAATGGGAGAGAAATTAATAAAACAGATATTCAGATAATTGAAAGAGAAATTAAAAATTCAGTTATTCCAACACTTGAAAATAACAGAGATATAATTTTTATTATACCCCAAGAATATATAATTGATAATAATCCCATTCCAATTGAAAAATCACCAATAGGTATGCATGGTAATACACTTGAAATGAAAGTTCATATTGTTACTGGAGAAATAAATCCAATTAAAGATATGTATAAATGTGCAAATATGGCTGGTTTGAAAATAGAGCCAAATCTTTTTCCCTATTCTTGGGCAGCGGCTGAAGCAGTTGTTAATGAAGAAGAAAAAAAACTCGGATGTCTTGTGATTGATATAGGTAAAAATATTACAGATTATGTATGTTATATAGATGGTAAAATTACTTTGACAGGTTCTTTAAACTTTGGTTCATCATTACTTGATGCAGATCTTTCTTATATGTTCCATATATCGCTGGATTTTGCAGAAGAATTAAAAAAGAAATACGCAAAATGTAATTTTAGAAAATTAGCAGATGAAAGAAACGAAGAAATTAAAACTAAAAAGATAGAAATATATACTCCCTCAGGGAAAATAGATAAAGTAAGTATAGAGGATATTTCTAAAGTGGTTTATTTTAGATTAAAAGAAATGTTGGAAATAATATGGAACTTGGTTCAGAAAAATCTTATGAAATTACGTATAAATCCGCTTGTTAAAATATCTGAAGTCGTAATAACTGGAGGTGGAGCAAAACTTGAAGGTATTGAAGTTCTTACCGAAGAGATTTTTCAATTACCCGTCAAAATTGGGATTCCACAGAAAATATTTAACTTAGATAAAAATTATCAGAAACCAGAGTTTGCCGCTGGTTTTGGACTTTTATTGCTTGCTTCAAAAGTTGTTAAAAAAGAAGAAAAAGGTTTAATTAGAAGATTCAAAAAATGGATTTTGGATTTGTTTTCTCCATCTTAAAAAGGGGGAATGAAATGGTAGAAATAAAAAAAGAACCAATTGAAACTTCAAGAATAAATATAAAAGTTGTTGGAGTAGGTAATGCTGGAGGGAATATTATTTCAAGAATTTATGGTAAAATAGATGGGGTTCAGTTTGTTATTTTTAATACAGATGCAAATGCACTTAAGGATGCGAAGGGAGATATTAAGATACAGATAGGAGAAAAAACTACACAAGGTAGGGGCTCTGGTAAAGATCCAGAAAAAGGGAAATTTGCCGCAAATGAAGATAAAGAAAAAATAGCAGAAGTTTTGAAAAATACACAAATAGTTTTTTTAATTGCAGGACTTGGTGGGGGAACAGGAACGGGTGGGACTCCAGTTATTGCAAAAATAGCAAAAGATCTTGGAGCACTTATAATTTCTCTTGTGACAACACCTTTTGAATTTGAAGGAGAAAAAAGAATGGGGAACGCTAAAATAGGTCTTGAAAATCTTGAAAAAAGTGTAGATACACTTATTCATATATCAAATCAAAAACTCTATGAAATAGTGGATGACAAAATATCACTTCTTGAAGCATTTGGTAAAGTTGATGAGATTATTTCAAGAACAATTTCCTCAATTTCAGACCTTATTTATAAACCAAAACTTTTTGATATTGATTTTGCAGATATTTATTCAGTTGTTGAAAATGCTGGCAGAGGGATAGTTGGTCATGGATATGGGAGTCAAGATGGGAGAATGGAAAAAGCGGTTCAAAGTATTATTGATGACCCATTAATTGAAAAAAGTGATATTATGGAAGCAAAAAATGTTCTTATAAGTATTACAGGAAGTGCCGATTTATCACTTAAAGAGGTTGGAGAAGCAATAAAATTTATTCAGCAAAAAATAACTTCTCCATCTATTTTACCAGGTGTTGCTATTGATCAGAACCTTAAAGATGAGGTAAAAATAACTCTACTTGCTACTGGAATAGGTAAATCCACTATAGAAAGGCAAATACCTTTAAAATCTAAAAAAACAATAGAATTACCACTTGAAGAAAAAGGATTAAATTTAGAAGATATAAATACTCCAACAATACTTAGACAAAAAAAGGAAAGGGTATGAAATTAGGAATATGTAATGAAATTTTTAAAGATTGGAAAATTGAAAATGTTTTTGAATATATAAAAAGGATTGGTTATCAGGGCCTTGAAATTGCTCCTTTTACGCTCTCAGACGATATTTCATTACTTCCATCTTCAGAAATTGAAAAAATTAAAAATATTTCTGAAAAAACTGGCATAGAAATAATAGGAACTCATTGGCTTTTGGTAAAACCTGAGGGATTATCAATTTCAACAAGAGATAAAGACATTAGGGAAAAAACATCTCAATATCTATGCAAACTTGTTGAGTTTACATCAAAAATAGGTGGAGAAATAATGGTATTTGGTTCACCAAAACAGAGAAAAATTAATGAAGGGCAAACTTATAAAGAAGTTAAGGAAAATTTTAAAGAAGTAATTTATCCAGTTCTTGAATTATGTGAAAAAAATAAAATTTATCTATGTCTTGAACCTTTAGCAAGAAGTGAAACAAATTTTATAAATAAAGCAGAAGAAGCAATAGAAATTATAGAGGAAATTAATCATCCATATTTGAAATTACATCTTGATGTAAAAGCAATGTGCGATGAAGAAAAATCAATACCTGAAATTATTGAAATTGGTGCAAAATATTTAAAACATTTTCATGTGAATGATAAAAATCTTCTTGGCCCAGGCTTTGGGGAAGTTGATTATAAACCAATAATTGAAAAGTTAAAAGAAATAGGTTATAATGGATGGTTATCAGTTGAAGTTTTTGATTTTTCACCGGGAGCAGAAGTTATTGCAGAAAAAAGTATAAATTATTTAAAAAAATTTCTATAAAAAATGGAAAAAATAAAAGTTGGAATTGCAGGACTTGGAAGAAGCGGATGGGATATACATGCGAATTTACTTTCTCAGATACCAGATTTTTATCAAATTGTAGCAGTTTGTGACCCTAATGAGAAAAGGAGAAAAGAAGCAAAAGAAAAATTTAATTGTAGAACTTATAATGATTTTGATGAATTTCTAAAAGATGAAGATATGGAACTTGTTATTATTGCAACTTTATCAAATTTACATGCTGAACATACAATAAAAGCATTGAAAAGTGGTAAGAATGTTGTATGTGAGAAACCAATGGCAACAAATTTAAAAGATGCAGATGAAATGATAAAGACATCAAGAGAAACAAAAAAATTACTTACAATTTTCCAAAACAGAAGATATGCACCGGATTTTTTAAAAGTGAAGGAAATCATTGAGTCAGGACTAATTGGTAAAATTATCATGATAAAAATGTATTATCATTCTTTTGGCAGAAGATGGGACTGGCAGACATTAAAAAAATATGGTGGAGGAACATTAAATAATACAGGACCTCATGTAATTGACCAGGCATTACAACTATTTGGAGAAAAAGAAGAGCCAGAAATATTTTGTCATATGGAGAAAACTTTAACACTTGGAGATGCAGAGGACCATGTAAAAATAATTTTAAAAGGTAAATATTCACCAATGATAGATATAGAAATAACTTCCTGCTGTTGTTATCCTTTGGATAATTGGCTTGTTATGGGAACAAATGGAGGCATAAGAGGGACTTTTACAGAATTAAAATGGAAATATTTTAATCCATCTGATTTACCAGAAAGAAAAGTAGAAGAAACACCTACTCCTGATAGAAGTTATAATAGAGAAGAAATACCATGGAAAGAGGAAAAAGTTTGGGAAATATCTGAGGAAGATAATAAGTATCCTATTAACTTTTATAAAGACCTTTTTGAAACAATCAGAAATAAAAAACCATTAAAAATAACTCCTGAAAGTGTAAGAAGAGTAATGTGGGTTATAGAAAGATGTCATCAAATAGCAGGGATATAAAAGGAGTGAAAAATGGGAAAAATAATAATAAAAAATGAAAAGAGGGATTTTTATAATTTCCCTTTAAAAATTGAATTTGAAGAAAAAATATTCTTAAGGTCTGAAAAAGAAAAGGTTTTCACTCAAATAGAGGAGGAAGATAGGAAAAAATTTCTTATATTTTTTCCAGGTTTTATAGAAAAAGATAAAGAAGTTGAATTTGAAATTGAAAAAGCGGATGTATTTCCTGAAGTCGTTAAAGTAAAAGATAATGGAAATGGGAAAGTAGATGTATTTATAAATGAAACACTTTTTACTACGTATAATTATGGCAATGAAAATGCAAGACCATTTTTAAATCCTGTAATTGGACCCGAAGGCAAAAATATGGTTAGAAAACCAGCAAGTCCTGGAAATCCAGAAAAATTTGACCATATACATCATAGAGGTATTTGGGTTGCACATGGAGATGTTAATGGAACTGATAATTGGTCAGAACTTGAAGGACATGGAAAAACAATTCATAAAAAATTTATTTCACTTGTTTCAGGCCCTGTTTTTGGGAAAATTCATGCATTGAGTGATTGGGTTGACAACAAGGGCAGGAAAATACTTGAAGAAGAAAGGATAATAAAAATTTATAATATGCCAATGGAAAGTAGAATAATTGACCATATAATAATTTTAAGAGCAACTGAAACAGAAGTTGTTTTTAAAGATACTAAAGAAAGTGGTCTTTTAAGTATAAGAGTAAATCCAGAAATGGAAGGTAGAAATAAGGGATTAATAAAAAATTCATTTGGTGGAGAAGGAGAAAAAGAATGCTGGGGCAAAAGGGCTTTTTGGTGTGATTACTCAGGCGAAATAGAAGGAGTTAAATGTGGAATATCTATTTTTGATTGGCCCTATAATTTAAGATATCCAACATACTGGCATGTAAGAGATTATGGACTTTTTTCTGCCAATTTCTTTGGTCTTTCTGATTTTTATGGAGATAAGAAAATTTCAGGAACCTATATTTTACCCTATGGAGATGAATTAAAACTTTTTTACAGAATTTATATACACTCTGGGAATTGTGAAGAAGCAAAAATTAAGGAAAAATATTTGAATTTTCTATATCCGCCAGAAATTACATTAAAATGAAGGGATAAAAATGGAATACTTAATGGGAATTGATGTAGGAACAACAGGTGTTAAAATTGTTATTATTGATATTGAAGGAAATTTAAAAGCAACCAATACTATTGAATACCCTTTAATAACTCCAAAGCCTGGGTGGGCTGAACAAAATCCGGCTGACTGGTATAATGCGACAATAAAATGTATAAAAGAAATCCTTAAAAGATCTAAAGTTAAAGGTGAGGAAATTAAAGGTATTGGTTTAACTGGACAAATGCATGGTTCTGTTTTTCTTGATGAAAAATTTAATGTTATATATCCTGCAATTTTATGGTGTGACCAGAGAACTGCTGAAGAATGTAATAATATAAATGAAATTGTTGGCAAAGATAAAATTTTTGAAATAACCTGCAATCCTGTTTTAACTGGTTTTCAAGCACCTAAAATAATATGGTTAAGAAAAAATCACCCGGAAATTTATAAAAACGTCAGAAAAATTTTACTTCCAAAAGATTACATTAGATTTTGTCTTACAGGAGAATTTGCAACAGATGTTTCTGATGCTTCAGGGACTTCACTTTTTGATGTTAAAAATAGAAAATGGTCGGAAGAAATACTTGAAAAATTACAAATACCTTTAGAATTTTTACCCAAAGTTTATGAAGGAACAGAAATTACAGGATATATAAAAAAGGATATTGCTAAATTGACAGGACTATCAGAAAAAACACCTGTTGTTGCAGGTGGTGGAGATCAGGCAGCAGGAGGAGTTGGAAATGGAATAGTTGAAGAAGGAAATGTTTCAGTAACAATAGGAACTAGTGGAGTTGTATTTGCTCATTCCGAAAAAGTTGTTATTGATCCACTTGGACGACTTCATACTTTCTGTCATGCAGTTCCGGGCAAATGGCATTTAATGGGAGTTATGCTTTCTGCAGGTGGTTCATTTAGATGGTTAAGAGATACCTTATGTGAAGAAGAAAAGAAAGATGCAAAAAAGAAAAAAATTGACCCATATGAAATAATGACAGAAAAAGCAAAGAGTGTACCTATTGGCTCTGAAGGACTTATTTTTTTACCATATTTAACAGGCGAAAGATGTCCTTATCCTGATCCATATGCAAGAGGTGTATTTTTTGGACTTTCTTTAAAACATACCAAAGAACATATTATAAGAAGTGTGATGGAAGGGATAACATTTGGATTAAGAGATTCTATAGAAATAATGAAAGAAATAAATTTACCAATTGGAGAAAAATTTATTGTAAGTGGAGGTGGAGTAAAGAGTGATTTCTGGTGTCAGATGATGGCTGATATTTTTGGGAAAAAAGTTGTTCGTTTGATATGTCAAGAAGGTGCTTCATTTGGTGCAGCAATTCTTGCTTCTGTGGGAACTGGATTTTATAATGATGTTAAGAGTGCTTGTAGGAAAATCATAAAGGAAAAAGATGAATTTGACTTTAACAAAGAAAATATTAAAATATATGAGAAATTTTATGGAATTTACAAGAAACTTTATCCAAGTTTAAAAAATTTATTTACAGAGAGTGTAAAAATTAGGTAAAATTTAAAATTTAGGAGGAAATTTATGGAAAATTTAATAATAGGAGTGGGAAGAAGAAAAAAAGCAACAGCAATTGTAAAATTAAAAGAAGGAAGTGGCGAGATTATAATCAATAAAAGACCTTTGAATTTATATTTTCCACTTTTCTATCAACAGGATGAAGCAATAAAACCATTAATTGTCTGCAATCTTAAAGATAAATTTAATATTGAGATAAAGGCAGAAGGTGGAGGTATTTCTGGTCAGGTGGATGCTGTAAAACTTGGAATAGCGAGAGCACTTGTTAAATATGACCCCTCTTTAGCACCAAAATTAAAAGAATATGGCCTTTTAACAAGAGATCCGAGAATGAAGGAAAGAAAGAAATACGGACAGAAAGGTGCAAGAAAGAAATTCCAGTGGACCAAAAGATAAAGATTGCTATTTTTGGAATAAGTGGATATGCAGGACAGAAACTTTTGGAAATTCTTTTGTCCCATCCATATGTTGAAATTAAAGAAGGTTATGTTGCTCCTGAAGAAGGAACTCCTGAAATTGAAAGTATAATTCCAAAATTAAAAGGAAGAATAAAATTAAAATGTAAAAATAGTCCTGATTGGAATTCAATTGAAAAAAATTGTGATATTGTTTTTCTTGCTTTACCCCATATTGTATCTATGAAATTTGTCCCCGAGATTTTAAAAATTGGGAAAAAAGTTATTGATTTAAGTGCTGACTTTAGATTTAAAAAACTTGATAATTATGAAAAGTGGTATACAAAGCATATTTGTCCTGAATTTTTAAAAGAAGCAGTATATGGACTTCCTGAAATAAATAGAGAAAAAATAAAGAATGCAAGATTGATAGCAAATCCAGGTTGTTATCCTACAAGTTTTATTCTTGGAGTTTTACCACTAATTAAAAATAAACTAATAAAAGAAAAAATTATAGTAAATAGTGTAAGTGGTGTATCAGGTGCAGGAAGAAATCCAAGTTTTTCAAATATTTTTGTTGAATGTAATGAAAATATAAAGGCATATAAAATTGGAGAACATCGTCATCAACCAGAAATGGAAGAGATTATAAATGAATTTGGAGATAAAAATTATAAAGTTTTGTTTGTTCCACATCTCGCTCCTTTTAATCAAGGGATTTTGTCAACAATTTATTGTGAGTTAAAGGAAAAATTAAATCCAGAAGATATTTATAGTTTATATAATGAGTTTTACAAAAATGAGCCATTTATTAGAATTATGAATTATGGAGAAAGTGCTTCAACAAAAAATGTTTTTGATACAAATTTTTGTGATATTGGAATTAAAGTTATTAATAAAAATATAATCATAACTTCTGCAATAGATAACCTTGTAAAAGGTGCAAGTGGTCAGGCAGTCCAAAATATGAATATCCTTTTTAATCTACCAGAAACACTACCCTTCTTTTAAAAATGAAAATAATATTTCTTGATAGGGATGGAGTTATATCAATTTTTACACCTAATGATTATATAAAAAAATGGGAAGAATTTAAGTTTATTCCAGAAGGTATTGAGGGTTTAAAAATTTTGTATAATGCAGGTTATAAAATTGTAATTATTTCAAATCAGGCAGGTGTTGGGAAAGGACTATTCTCTCAAAAAGACCTTGATGAAATAACAGAAAATATGAAAAAAGAATTGAAAAATATTGGAGTGGAAATTTATAAAGTTTATTATTGTATTCATACAAAAGAAGAAAATTGCAATTGTAGAAAACCAAAACCAGGATTATTTTTAAAAGCAAAAGAAGAAATAGAAGATATTGATTTTTCAAAAACATATTTTATTGGAGATAGTGATATTGATGTAATTGCAGGAAAGTCAATAGGCCTTAAAACAATAATTGTATTAACTGGAAAAACAAAATCAAACCAAGAAGTAGAAAATTGGGAAATAAGGCCTGATTATATTTTTCCAAGTTTAAAAGAAGCAGCAGAATTTATAGTAAAGACCGAATAATTTATATGATAAAACCAAGAATTGTTTTAAGTAGATGTTTTTTAAAACCAACAAGATATAATGGAAGTAAAGCATTTGATGAATTTGTTGAAAAACTTTTAAATTATGTTGATTATGTAGATGTATGTCCTGAAGTTGATATTGGACTTGGTATTCCAAGAAAGAATTTAATAATTATTAAAGAGAATGATAAAAAAAGGTTAATTCAACCAGAAACTGGCAAAGATTTCACAGAACTAATTTTATCTTATTCATACGAAACAATAAAAAAATTTGATTCTATTGATGGATTTATTCTTAAAGCAAAATCTCCCTCCTGTGGAGTTGTTTCAGCAAAAATTTATGAAAATAATAAAATTATTGGGAAAACAAGCGGAATTTTTGCAGAAATTGTAAAATTAAAATTTCCTTATTTACCAGTTGAAGACGAAGGTCGTCTTAGAAATGAAGATATAAGAAAACATTTTATGATAAGAATATTTTCTTTTGCAGAATTTAGAAAAATTTTTGAAACGCAAAAAATTAGTAATTTGGTTAATTTTCATACCAAATATAAATTTCTACTTTTAACATATAATCAAAAAATACTTAGAGAACTTGGTAAAATTATAGCAGATGGTAAAATGGATGTTTCTGAAAAATTTAAGAAATATAAAGAATTGTTTTATAAGGCATTTATAAGAAAACCATCTCCCAAAAGACATATAAATACAATTTTACATATTTATGGTCATTTTTCAAAGTATCTAAACAAAGAAGAAAAAAAACATTTTATTAATTTGATTGAGAAATATAAAATGGGTATAGTTGAACTTCAAGTTTTAGTTGAATTACTTAGAAGTTTTGCATTAAGGTTTGGAGATGAATATGTTAAAATACAGAGATACTTACAGCCATATCCAGAAAAATTAGAAAAATTTAGGTATTAGTTAAAAAGAAAATGTGGTAAAATAAAAATATAAAAACCAGTAAAATAAAAATGTATGAAATAAAAATAATTGGAGAATTTTCTGCAGCACATAAATTAAAAAGTTATAGAGGTAAATGTGAAAATCTCCATGGCCATAATTGGAAAGTAGAAGTTTTTGTTGTAGGAGAAATTCTTAACTCAATTGGACTTTTGGTTGATTTTCAGATTTTAAAAAAAAAATTGAATATTGTTCTTAAAAGTCTTGACCATAAAAATTTAAATTTAATTCCTTTTTTTAGAGATAAAAACCCAAGTTCTGAAAATATTGCATTTTTCATTTTTAAAAAAATGGAACAAATTTTAAAAGGGTATCCAGTTAAAATCAAAAAAGTTACTGTATGGGAAAATGAAAAACAATGCGCAAGTTATTATGAATAATTTTTATATAATTGAAATTTTTAAAAAAAGAAGAAATTTTGATGTTTTTGGGGAAGAAATTAAGAAAAGTATAGAAGAACTGGGGATAAAAGGGATTAAAGAGGTAAGGGTTAGCAATCTATATAAAATAGAAGGTGAAAAACTTAATAAAAAGATATGCGAAAAAATTGCAAAACAATTGTTTATTGATAATGTTTCAGAAGATTTTAATGTTTATAAAAGTGGAAGAAAAAGGAGAAATTTTTGGGAAATTGAAGTATATTTAAAAGAGGGAGTTGCTGACCCTGTTGGCGATACAGCAAAAAGAACAATAATAGAAAGTGGGATTTTAAAAGATGTGAGTGTCAAAACTGGAAAAAAATATTATATAAAAGGAAAAGTGAATTTGGAAAAAATTAAAGAAATATGTGAAAAAATACTTGTGAATAATTTAATCCATAATTACTATATAAAAGGTAAGAAATGAAATATTCAAACCAGATAGAAATTTTAAATGCAGATGAAAAACAACTAATTGAATTAAGTGAGAAAAATTTATTATCTTTGGACCTTGTTGAGATGAAAAAAATCAAAGAATATTTTTCTTCTTTAGGGAGAAATCCGACTGATTGTGAATTAGAATGTATTGCTCAAACATGGAGTGAACATTGTTATCATAAAACATTTAAAGCAGAGATTGAATATTATGAAGATGGCAAAAAAGAAAATATAATACTACTTAAAAAAATAATGGAAGTCACAGAAAAATTAAATTACAACTGGTGTATTTCTGTTTTTAAAGATAATGCAGGAGTAATTAAAATAGATGATAGTTGGGCAGTTGCCTTTAAAGTTGAAACACATAACCATCCATCAGCACTTGAACCCTATGGGGGCGCAGGAACAGGAATTGGTGGAGTTATTAGAGATATTCTTGGTGTTGGTCTTGGAGCAAAGCCAATTCTAAATACAGATGTTTTTTGTTTTGGACCACTTGACTATCCCTATAAAAAATTGCCTAAAGGTATTTTGCATCCGAGAAGAATATTTAGAGGAGTAGTAAGTGGAGTAAGGGATTACGGAAATAGAATGGGAATACCAACAGGAAATGGAGCAATAATTTTTGATGAAGGGTATCTTTTTAATTGTCTTGTTTATTGTGGAACCGTTGGAATCATTCCTGTTGATAAAGTTAAAAAAGAGATTAAGGAAGGCGATTATATTGTATTGGTTGGTGGTAGAACAGGGAGAGATGGAATCCATGGTGCCACATTTTCTTCTGCAAGTTTAAAGGAAGATATTCCAACAAGTGTAGTTCAAATTGGTAATCCTATAGTTGAAAAAAAACTCCTTGATGTATTAATTGTTGCAAGGGATTTAAATTTATATAATTCAATTACAGATTGTGGAGCAGGGGGATTATCAAGTGCGATAGGAGAAATGGGAAAGGATATTGGAGCAGTTGTTTATCTTGATAAGGTTCCATTGAAATATAAAGGACTTTTACCTTGGGAAATATTTTTATCAGAATCTCAAGAAAGAATGGTTTTATCTGTAAGTGAAAAAAATGTTGAAAAATTAATTTCTCTTTTTAATTCAGAGGATGTTGAATGTTCGGTTATAGGTAGATTTTTAAATACAAAAAGATTGACTGTTTTTTATAAAGATGAAATTGTATGTGATATTGATATGGATTTTTTACATAAAGGAATTCCTAAGAAAAAACTTAAATGTTTTTTTGAAAAGAAAAAGGAGAGACCATTTTTTTATAAATCAGAAAATATAAAAGAGGATATTTTAAAGATCCTTTCAGACCCAGTTATTGCATCAAAGGAAGAAATTGTTCATCAATATGACCATGAAGTTGGAGGAAGAACGATTTTAAAACCCTTATGTGGATATGAAGGAAAAGGTGTTTCTGATGGTGTAGTGTTAAAACCATTTTATGATAGTTTCAAAGGTATTATTATTGGTTGTGGAATAAATCCATTTTATGGCGAAATAGACCCTTATTATATGGCTGGTCTTTGTATAGAAGAATGCATAAGAAATATTGTAAGTTGTGGAGGTGACCCTACAAAAATCGCAATTCTTGATAATTTTTGCTGGGGAAATGTAAATGATGAAAAAGAACTTGGTAAACTAACTAGATGTGTTAAAGGGTGCAGTGATTTTGCTTTAAAATATAAAGTCCCTTTTATTTCTGGAAAAGATAGTTTAAATAATTATTTTAAAACAAAAGATGGAAAAATAATTTCAATACCTGGAACTTTATTAATTTCTGGTATAGGAATAATTGATGATGTAAGGAAAATAAGTTCAACTGATTTTAAAAAAGAAGGTAATTTCATTTTTATACTTGGAAAAACATTTAATGAACTTGGAGGATCTCAGTTTTATAGGGTTAAGAATATAAAAGAAGGGATTGTCCCCAGACCTCGGCCAGAGAAAGCATTAAATTTAATGAAAAAACTACATACTGGAATTAGAAATGGTCTTATTAAAAGTTGTCACGATTGTTCAGATGGAGGATTAATCACAACAATCTGTGAAATGATGATAGGGGGTAATCTTGGATGTAAAATTGATTTTTCAAATGTTTTATCAGAAGTTCCAGAAATTGAAATTATTCTTTTTTCAGAAAGTGCAGGAAGATTTGTTGTTGAAGTAGAAAAAGAAAAAATTGATGAATTTGAAGAATTATTCAGTGGTGAAGAATTTAGTAAAATTGGAGAAGTAATTATTGATAAAAAAATTATAGGATTTTGGAAAAGTAAAAAAATTTTTGAAATTTCTCTTTATGAAATTGAAAAAGCATACCATTCTTTAAAATTTTAAAATGGCAAAAGTAAGAGTTATTATTTTGAGAGTAGCAGGAACTAATTGCGATTTTGAAACTGAATGGGCTTTTAATCTTTGTGGTGCTTATGCTGAGAGAGTTCATATAAATAGAATTATAGAAAATGAGAAAAAACTTTCTGATTATCAAATTCTTGTTATTCCTGGCGGTTTTTCCTATGGAGATGATATAGGTGCTGGAAAAGTTTTCGCAAATGAAATAAAATTGAAACTTTATGATGAGATTGAGAAGTTTATTGAAGAGAAAAAAATAATTTTGGGAATATGTAATGGTTTTCAAGTTCTTGTTAAATCAGGCATTTTACCATTTAATACAAAACAACTTGTAACTTTGGAATGGAATGATTCTGGAAGATATGAAGATAGATGGGTTTATCTTAAAGTTGAAAAAAGCGTTTCTCCTTTTTTTGATGGTTTGCCTGAAATTATAAGAATGCCAGTTGCTCATGCAGAAGGTAAATTTTTGACAAAAAATAAAGAGATTTTAAATAAATTAAAAGAAAAAAAACAAATAATTTTAAGATACTGTGACAGATATGGAAATTTTAAAGGATATCCTTATAATCCAAATGGTTCTGTTGAAAATATCGCAGGAATTTGTAGTGAAAATGGTCTTATAATAGGTATGATGCCACATCCTGAAAGAGCAATTTTGAAGTATTATTATCCGGATTTTTTAAGAGAAGAAAAAGATGAAATATTTACTCCTTCCTTTAAAATTTTCCAAAATATGGTAAAATATTTCACTTAAATTTTAGAAAGGAGCAAAATGGAAGAAAATATTTTTAAAAAGGCGGATGTATTTGTTGAGGCATTTAAATATATAAAGGAATTTAAAAATAAAATTTTTGTTATTAAATTAGGAGGAAGCATTTACCAAATTGAAGAAGCCAAAGAGACAATTTTGTTTGATATTGCCTTTCTTTCAACTATTGGTATTAAAATAATAATTGTTTGTGGAGGAGGTAAATTTATAAGCGAGGAAATTGAGAAAAGAGGGAAAAAAACACAATTTGTTGACGGTTTAAGAGTAACTGATTTTGAGACATTGGAAATTGTTAAAAGTGTTCTATTTAAAATAAGAGATGAGATTGTTGAAAAGTTAAATAAATATGATGTAAATGTAGGAAAACTTGAACCAGAAGAGAAATTTATATTTGCTTCAAAAATTCATTATCAAAAAGGAGAAGAAATTATTGACCTTGGTTTTGTAGGAAGTATTAAGAAAGTTGATGTTGAATATATAAAAAATAAGTTAAAAGAAAAAGATATTCTTGTTTGTGCTCCTATCGCTATAGGTGAAGATGGTAATTTCTATAATGTAAATGGTGATAGTTTTGCAGCCAATATTGCAATAAATTTAAAAAATGAAAAACTAATATTTATTACTGATGTTCTTGGTATCATGAGAAATCTTGAAAATCCAGATACATTAATTTCAAGATTAACAATTTCTCAATGTGAAGAACTTTTAAAAGAGGGTATTATAAAAGGAGGTATGATTCCAAAGATTAAAGCAGGAACAAATGCTATAAAAAATGGAGTTAAAAAAGTTCATATAATAAGTGGTAATGTTTCACATTCTTTATTAATTGAAATATTGACAGAACATGGAGTAGGGTCTGAAATTGTAAAAAATGGATAAATTTGATAAAGAAGAAATAATAAAAAATTATAATGAATTTGTTGTTCCATCATATAAAAAGCAGAATGTAATTTTTGTTAAAGGTAAAGGAAGTTATATTTGGGATATAGATGGGAAAAAATATATTGATTTTTTCCCTGGATGGGCAGTAAGTGGTCTTGGTCATTGTCATGATAAAGTTGTTGAAAATATAAAAAAACAAGTTGAAATTTTAATTCATCTATCAAATAATTATTATCATCCATGGCAAGCAATTTTAGCAAAAAAAATTTCTGAAATTTCATTTGGTGGCAAGGTTTTTTTCTGTAATAGTGGCGCTGAAGCTAATGAAGCAGCAATAAAACTTTCTCGTCTATATGGTAAGAAAAAGAGATATAAAATAATTTCTATGGAAAATTCATTTCATGGAAGAACACTCGCAACAGTAACAATGACAGGCCAAAGAAAATATAATGAAATGTTTGAACCATTACCAGTTGGTTTTTTATACGCAAAATTTAATGATTTTTCTGATTTACTAAAAAAAATTGACGATGAAGTTGTTGCAATAATTATTGAGTTAATTCAAGGTGAGGGTGGAATAAATGTAATAGATAGCGATTATTTAAAAAAAGTAAAAGAATTATGTTTACAAAAAGATATACTTTTAAGGTTTGATGGAGTTCAAGCAGGTTTTGGTAGAACAGGAGAGTGTTTTTCCTGTCAGATATTTGGCAGTGAGCCAGATATAATGAC
>CAZCUO010000133.1:0-2820 GCA_964502135.1 uncultured bacterium | reverse complement strand
ATAATTTAAATAAAAAGAATTTATCTCAACATAAATTGTATTTTTTCTATCACTAAAAAGAAAAATCATACCTCTTTTATTTCCTACATATCCAATAAGTTTATCTTTTTGCATCTTTTCAATGATTTTTATTGCTTCATCTGGAGTATTACAAATTTCAGCAACAATTCTCATTATATCACAGTCATCAAATCCATTCTCATTTATAAAATCTTCCTTTAAAAAACTGCCTGTATTATTTACACCCAAAAATCCATTCTCTTTTATAAAAAATCCATATCCAGTATCTGATATTGAACCAGAAAAAAAATATGGAATTTTACCATTATTTATCTTTTTGCAAATATATTGTGGAAGTGGTTTTTCATCTCTTATTTTCATAATACATAAAACATCATTTTCAACAAATTTAGAACTTAAAAATAAAGATGAACAGTTTAATTTAGGAACATCAAAATTTCCAAGTTTAATTTTTAAAAAATTTTCAAGTTTTATTTCAGCACCTTCACAATAACCTTCTATTTCTTCAATTAAAAATTGAAAGTTTCTCAATTTCTTTTCATAATTTTTTATTTTTTCATTCTCAATTTTCAAATTTTTTAAAACTTTTTCTTCAATTTTTTTTAATATATTTTTGTGACATATTCCAGTAAGAAATCCTGTTTGATAATAACTACCTTTTATTTCTATTTCTCTCATATTCAACTCCCATAATCGTTTTTATTTTATAAATTTTGCCATCTTTAATATAAACTCTTGGGACTCTCTTATTTATTGATGGAGCAAGAAAATTATAAAAATCTACCTCTTTAAATATATCAACCAATTTTATTTCACAATTTTTACTTTTACCAACTATTATAACTTCATCACCAATTTTTATATTTTCATCTCCAACATCAACCATTATTTGATCCATACAAACTCTTCCAACAACTGGAAAATATTTATTTTCAATTATAACTTTCCATTTTTCATTCCCAAGAAAAAAAGGAAATCCATCTACATAACCAAGAGCAACTGTTGCTATTTTTGTTTCTTTTTTTGTAATATAACATCCTCTATAACCAATTCTATATCCTTTTGGAACATTTTTAACATAAACAACCTTACTTTTTAATGAGAAAACATCTTTAAGTCCAGGAAAATCAGCATTAAATATTATACTCCCAGGTCTTACCATATCAAGATATGTTTCAGGATATCTTTTTATTGCTGCTGAATTAGCCATATGTTTTATTGGTATTTTTATATTTTCTTTTTCAAGCAGTTTTAAGACATAAAAAAATTTTTCAATTTGTTTTTCTGTAAATTCATCGTCTCTACCTACAGAAGATAAATGTGTATAAATTCCTTCTATATAAATGTTTGGTAATTTTGAAACTTCTTTTATAAAATTAATAGCATCTTCAGGGAAAACACCAATTCTTCCCATTCCAGTATCAACCTTTATATGAACTTTTGCAATTTTTTTCTTTTTTTTAGCATAATAAGAAATTCTTTTACATAAATCTATTGTAGAAACAGTTTGTGTCAAATCATAATCAACAATTTTTTCTGCTAATTCAGGAAGAATATGACCAAAGACAAGAATAGGTTTTGTAATTCCATTTTTTCTTAAATATATACCTTCATCTGGAATTGCAACTCCAAGATAATCAACACCTGCTTCAATCCCTGCTTCTGCTACTTCTAAAATTCCATATCCATAACCATCTGCCTTTGTTCCTGCAAAACATATCTTTACATTTTTTCCAACTTTTCTTTTAACCCATCTTAAATTATAAATTATTGAATCAAGATTTATTTCACAGTATGTCAAAAAATTAAGTTTCATTTTAACAATTTTAGAGATTTTTCTATTAACTTTTTTTCCATATCAAAAGAATAGGGTGCAGGGTAAAGTTTATAAATAAATGAACTTATTTCATATCCACCCTCTTTAAGTCCATTTTTAGTTGGGATATAACCTATTGAACCATTACTATACCCACATATAATTAAATTTTTCTTTTCTTTTTTCAATTTTAATCCAATTTCAACCATAACTTCTCCAGGCAATCCTAAAATAGAAATTTCACCAATTTTTATTACATGCAATTTACCTTCTACATAATCCTTAAATTTTTCTTTTCTTTTCAATTTATATTGCATAAATTTTAACCAGTTTTCTAAAACATTTATATTAAATTTCTCTTTGTAAATTTTACAAACATTCTCAAGTTCTTTTACATTTTTAGGAATTAATCTTTTTTCAAGAGGGAATTTAAAGTTATTTAAAATTGAAATTATATTTGAATTTTCAATAAACTCAGATTTCTCACATATTTCAACAACTTTACTAAATAAAATTTTTCCCATTCTTTCTATATCATTAAAATTTCCTCCTTTAAATTTACCATTTTCTATAATCGCAGGTCTTACATCTCCACAACAACCATTTGAAAACATACCTATTGCTCCTTTATAATAATTTTCTACCTCTCTTTGTGCAACTCCTGGATAATCTGCTGAAATCTCATATATGTCTGTTGAAAGAGTTGTTGGATGGCATGAATAATTAAAAAATATAACTTTTGGAATTCCATCTTTTCTTTCAAATTTTATAACACTTACTTCATCATCAATAGGTCCATCAAAATTAGGCATCATCTTTATTCCATCTTGTGTCTTTTTCCTTCTATTAACAATTCCTATATTTATATTTCCTTTCCCAAATTTTATAATTCCTTCTTCATGGTCATTTAAACAGTGTATTATTCCTCCTATAATTTTTTTCTTTAAAAGTGAAATATAATCAGGCAATGGTTTTTCAGAATA
>CAZCUO010000132.1:0-2626 GCA_964502135.1 uncultured bacterium | reverse complement strand
TTTTATCCTCCTTCTTTTTAAATTTTTTTAAAAAATTTTTAATTTGACTTAAAACTCTTTTAATTTAACTTTATTAAAATTTATAATTTGCTCATTTTTATCACCTCCTTTTCAAATAAAAAAGCCCGCCGTTTGGCGGGCTGCACCCGTTTTTCTTCGCCATTTCTTTCTGCCCTCGCAGAAAGAAATTTTCGCCAAATTTGGGGGCAGGTCTTCTGACTCGGGCTTCATCCTACTCGGCAGCCTTCCCAGCCATTTTAGGCCAGTGGCTTTTTTGCCTTTCGTCTGCCCTCACAGCTCCGGGGGAGTGGCTGATCATCCGCCTTTGGCGGACTACAGCACTTCCCTATTAAGCCATTTCTGGCACCCCCAAATTTTTAAAAATTATATAATGAAAAAATTTTTTGTCAAATTTTTTGAATAATGGTATAATATAATTTTAAAAAGGAGGGAAAAATGATAAAGGTTGGAATTAATGGTTTTGGAAGGATTGGAAGATTGGTTTTAAGAAGTGCAATTGAATTAAATTATGATGGTTTTGAATTTGTTGCTGTAAATGATATAACTGATGCAAAAACACTTGCTCATCTTTTCAAGTATGATTCAAATTATGGAATTTTTAATGGAGAAGTAGTTGCAAAAGAAAAAAGTATAGTCATAAATGGGAAAGAAATAACTGTTTTATGTGAAAAAGACCCAAGTAAATTACCTTGGAAAGATTTAGGAGTTGATATAGTTGTTGAATCTACCGGTCTTTTCACTGAAGCGGAAAAAGCAAAAGCACATATTTCTTCAGGAGCAAAAAAAGTTATAATTACAGCACCTGCAAAAGGAGAAGATGTTACTATAGTTATGGGAGTTAATGAAAATATGTATGACCCAGAAAAACATATAATTATTTCAAATGCTTCTTGCACAACAAACTGTCTTGCTCCAATGGCAAAAGTTTTGAATGATAATTTTGGAATAGTTAAAGGCCTTATGACAACAATACATGCTTATACAAATGACCAGAGAATTTTAGACCTTCCTCATAAGGATTTAAGAAGAGCAAGAGCAGCAGCACTTTCAATCATTCCAACAACAACAGGAGCAGCAAAAGCGATTGGAAAAGTCATACCATCTTTAAATGGAAAGATGCATGGAATTGCATTAAGAGTGCCCACTCCAACTGTATCAATTGTTGATTTAACTGTTTTACTTGAAAAAAATACTACTGTTGAAGAAATAAACTCTGCATTTAAAAAAGCATCTGAAACAAATTTGAAAGGAATATTACAATACTGTGAAGAAGAACTTGTTTCAAAGGACTTTACAAAGAATCCTCATTCATGTATTTTTGATGCACCTTCAACTTATATTGTTGATAATAATTTTGTTAAGGTATTTGGATGGTATGATAATGAATGGGCTTACAGTTGCAGAGTTGTTGATTTAATAAATTATATAGTTAAAAAGGGAATTTAAACCATATTAAGAATTTTCTTTTTTCTGCTGGATAATTAGGGAGAAAGAAATATTTTTTGTTTAAAATATTATAAATTCCAAAACCTGTTTCAAATTTATTTTTATAAGTTATTTCAAGGTTTAATGTATTATAACTATCCATTTTTTCTTCTGGAAATTTTCTTTCTCCTGAATATAGATTAAAAATTCTAATCAAAAAATTTTCATTATTATATTCAAAGCCGAGTTTAAAATTATCTTTTGGAAGATAAAAAATCTCTTTGTCAAAAATATCCTTTTCAAGTTTTAAAAATAATTTAGATTGCCCATTTATTGGAATTTTTGAATTTAAAATAAACGATGTTTTCCAGAATTTTTCTAAATATGGTTCAAATAAAAAATTACTATTATAATCAAGCCATAAATATTGTCTGTTATAAGAATGAGAAATCTCAAACTCTGTTTCCTTCACATTTATTTTCATACCTACCTTATAAAATAAAATAGGTTTCAATCTCTCTTTTTTTAACTCTTTCCAGTTATCTGTAATTAATTCTTTCCAGAAATCTGGATTTTTATATTCTGAATCAAAGAAAATTAAAAAATTATCATTGAATTTATAAGAAAAATCAGCAAGAAATTTGATACCATCTTTTTGAATGAATTTTAATCCTGGTTGAATTAAAAATTTATTATTTCCAAAAGAGATATAATTGGAAAAAGAAAAAACATTATTTTTAAAAATTTGCTCCTCAATTTCACTTATGAATTTAAAATTGTCAAAATTTTTTTCTATTAAAATTTCCAAAAAATTTGTATTATCTTCTATGTCATAATATCTATGAGAAAGATTTAAAATCAAATTTTTAAAAGGCGTATAATTAAAATTCCAGTTAAAAGAAAGAAAATTTCTTTCAAGATTAAAGGGATTTTTAATAGGTCCCGGTAGTTCAATTTTTCCTATTATGAGGTTAAGATTAAAATTGTTTTTTTCATTTAAAATTGAAAAGTTAAAATTTGAATTTTCTATTTCGCTATTTTCCCTGTAATTTTTTGTATAAAAATTTGAAAAATTAAGGTTAAAATTTTCATCATTGTAATTTAAACTTATTTCTTCAGTTGAAAAACTTCCAAATTTAAAAGAAAAACAAAATTTTCCACCTTTTTCTTCTTTTGAAAT
>CAZCUO010000131.1:0-2706 GCA_964502135.1 uncultured bacterium | reverse complement strand
TTCTCCTTTTTTTAATTTTTGCATACATTTTTTATTTTGTCAAATTTTATTTATTTTGTCAAATTTTTTTGTAGTTCCAAAGATTCTGACATAAGAAGTTTTTTAAATTTTCCATCTTTATTTAAAAAACATAGATTCAAGGCGGACACCAAATTTACCAGGTAAATAAATTCCCGGTTCAATCGTAAAAACAAATTTTTTTTCAATTTTATCATTTCCTTTTTTATTTAAATATGGTTTTTCATGAACATCAATTCCAATTCCATGACCAAGCCCATGAACAAAAAATTTCTCAAGATTATATTTTTTAAAATTTTCTATTGCTTTTTTGTATATATCTTTTCCAGTTAAATTTTCATTCTTACAATATTCAAAGCAGATTTTTTTTGTTTCTTCAACAATTTTATATATTTTTTTTATCTCATCATTAACTTTTCCACAAAAAAAACTTTCTGTTAAATCACTTTTATAACCACAAAAATCGGCTCCCATATCTATTATTATTACTTCACCACTTTTTATTTTTTTATTTTTTGATTTATGATGTGGATAAGAACTATTTATTCCTGATGCAACAATTGGTTCAAAACTTTCCTTTCTTGCACCATTTTTTATTAATTGATATTTTATTTCAGCAACAATATCAAGTTCATTTACTCCTTCTTTAATCATCTCTGTTATTTTTTTCATTGTTTTTTTTGATATTTCATCTGCTTTTTTAATAAGTTTAATTTCTTCTTTATCTTTTCTCATTCTCATATTTAAAATAATATCATCAACACCAATAAGTTTTGTTTTTATCTGATTTTTTAATGTTTTGAAAGATTGGTAAGAAATTTCTGTTTCTAAAAATCCAACTTTTTTATATCTTGAAAGAAATTTTTGAAAATTTCCTTTTTTAATTTCTTCTATATATAGGTTTTTTATATTCTTATTATACCCTAAATTGTCAAGGGCTTCCTGTAAATAAAGGGAAGGCACAAAAAGATATAAATTTTCTATATCAATTATAAGGAAGCCCTCAATTTCAAGAAGTCCTGTAAGATAAAATATATGGGATTGATTTTTTGTAAAGAGAGAATCTATTTTTTTATTTATAATGAATTGCCTTAATTTTTCAATTCTTTTCTTAAATTCCACTATTCAACCTTTTAAATTTTATTCTTTTCAAAAATAAAAGCAAGAAGTGATTTCTGGCAATGAAGACGATTTTCTGCCTGATCTAATACAATTGAATTTGGACCATCAATTATTTCATCTTCTACTTCTTCTCCTCTATGTGCAGGTAAACAATGCATAAATAAAAAGCCATTTTTTGCATTTTTTAGTAAATTTCTATTAACTTGATATTTTCTAAATATCTCAAGCCGTTTTTCTCTTTCATTTTCTGTTCCCATGCTTACCCATGTGTCTGTATAAATAATATCTGCATCTTCAATATAATCTTGTGGATTTGAACTTATCTTCAATAAATTTTTATTTTTCAAATTTTTTATAACTTTTTCATCTGGCATATACTCTTCAGGACAAATAACCCTTATTTCTATTCCAAGTAAATCACAACCCTCTATTAAAGAATTACAGACATTGTTTCCATCTCCTATATATGTAATTTTTAAATTTTTAAGTGTCCCCTTCTTTTCATAAATTGTATAAAAATCACATAAAATCTGCACTGGATGGTAAAGATCTGTTAAAGCATTTATAACTGGGATTTCTGAATATTTGGCAAATTCTTCTACTTCTTGTTGGGAATATGTCCTTATTATAATTCCATCAATATATCTTGAAATAACTTTTGCAGTATCCTTAATACTTTCTCCTCTTGACAATTGAGTTTCATGAGAAGGCAAATATATAGAAAACCCACCAAGTTCATGAATAGCAACTTCAAAAGAAATTCTTGTTCGCGTGCTTGGTTTTGAAAAAAGTAGTCCAATTGTTAAATTTTTCAAATGGTCTGTAATTTTTTTTTCTTTTCTTAATTTTTTGAAATATTTAGTTGTATCAAAAATCTTAAAAATTTCTTCCTTATTTAAATCAGTAATTTTTAAAAAATCTCTTTTCATAGTTTTTTCAAAGAATTTCTTAAAATCTCAATACCTTCATCTATTTCTTCTTTTCTTATATTTATCGGAGGCATTATCCTTATAACATTTTCATGGGTACAATTTATCAAAAGACCATTTTCAAGACATATATCAACTAATTTTGAACCATTTTTCTCAATTTCAATTGCAAGCATAAGACCCATGCCTTTAATTTTTCTTATAATTTCAAACTCATATTTTAGTTCTTCAAGTTTTTCTCTTAAATATTTTCCCATATTTTTAACATTTTCAAGTAAATTTTCTTTCTCAATCGTTTCAATAACAGCAAGACAACTGACACAGGCAAGAGGAGACCCACCAAAAGTTGATGCATGTGTTCCTGGCCCCATTAAATCTGCTATCTCTTTTTTTGCAACCATTGCACCTACAGGAAAGCCACCTCCCATTGTTTTTGCAATTGTCATTATATCTGGCTCAATGCCAAATATCTGATAGGCAAAAAATTCTCCTGTTCTACCAAAACCTGTTTGAACTTCATCAAAAATTAAAAGTATATCTGTTTGTAACCAGAATGCTTTTCCTTTTTTTAAATAATCGCTATCTATTCCATTTATTCCCCCCACCCCTCGAATTAACCCACTAATTATTGCACCAA
>CAZCUO010000130.1:0-3344 GCA_964502135.1 uncultured bacterium | reverse complement strand
TTTGAAGATGGCGAAAGAATAATTTTTAAAGGTAGAGGATATGGCCATGGAGTTGGATTATGTCAAGAAGGTGCGAAAAAAATGGCAGAAATAGGATTTAATTATATTGAAATTTTGAAATTTTATTTTCCAAATTTAGAGTTAGGAAAAATAAACTATTAAAAAGGAGTTAAAATGGAAATAAAATTTCATTCCGAGGCGAAAATAGATAAAAATTTTGAAAATTATATAAAAGAAAAGATTGAAAAATTTAAAAAATTTATGTTTGATGATGGGAATGTTGAATTTTATATTAAAAAAGATGGGCCATTATTCTTAACAGAGATTTTTATTCACACAAAAAATTTGAAAATATTTTTAAAAGAAAGGGACAACGATTTAAACAAAAGTGTAGAAATCTTACTTGATAGAGCAAAAGAAAAATTGAGAAAAGCACATGATAAAATTGTAAATAAATAAAAAGGAGGGACAAAAATGAAAATAGTTGATTATTTAAAAGAAGATTGCATAATTACAAATCTTAAAAGTAGAGATAAAGAAGGGGCTTTAAAAGAACTTATAAAATTACTTGAAAAAAATGGTTATGTTAAAGATGGAGAAAAAATTCTTGAAACTGTAATGGAAAGGGAAAAACTTGGATCTACAGGCATTGGTCAAGGTATTGCAATTCCACATGCTAAAACAGAGCAGATAAATGATATTATATGTGCTTTAGGAATTTCTCAAAATGGTGTTGACTTTGATTCATTAGATGGAGAACCTGTTTATATTATATTTCTTGTTCTTGCTCCAATAAAATCAATAGGACAACATTTAAAAACACTTGCAAAAATAGCCCGTCTTTTAAAAGATAAAGTTTTTAGAAATTCATTGAAAAATGCAAAGACTCCTGCTGAAGCATTAAAAATAATAAAGGAAGATGAAGAAAAATTAAATAGTTTGACTTAAAATGAAAAAGTTAAAAGGTGTTGCTGCTTCTCCTGGAATAGGTTTTGGGAAGGCAAAAAAGTTAATAGATGATTATTTTTCTCTTTATGAAGAAAAGAAAATAGAAAGTAGTAATGTAGAAAAAGAAATAAAAAAATTTCATGAAGGCATTAGAATTACAGAGGATGAAATAATTAGAATTAAATCAAATGTGGAAAGAATAGCAGGAAAGGAATATGGAGACATTTTTAATTTTCATCTTTCAATATTAAAAGATAGAAATTTAATAGAGAATGTTGAAAAGATTATAAAAAATGAAAAGGTTTCAGCAGAAACTGCTTTAAAAAAATTTGTAAGTTATCTAAATAGCAAAAGGTCAGAAAATTTCTTATATAAAAATGGAAAAAAGGAAATATTTGATATTTTAGGAAAACTAATTTTTAATATAAGTGAAAAATATGTTGAAGTTAAAGACAGCAAAAATAAAATTATAGTGGCAAAAGACCTCTCTCCTACACAAACAGTTTCTTTAAATAAAAAATTTGTAAATGGTTTCATTACTTGTATAGGTTCAGCCACATCCCATACAGCAATAATAGCCAAAGCACTTGAAATACCTGCAATTGTAGGTGTAGAGAATGCGATGGAAGAAATAAATGAGGGAGACGAATTGTTAATAGATGGATATGAAGGAATAGTAATTATAAATCCAACACCTTCAGAAATAGAAAAGATTAAACATAAAGAAAAAGAAATTTTACAAATAAGAAAAAAGATATATATTTTGAGAAAAAAAGAAACTGTAACAAAGGATTATAAAAAAATTGAATTATATGCAAATATTGAATTTCCAGAAGAGATTAATTCTGTGATAAAATATGGTGCAAATGGAATAGGTCTATTTCGTACCGAATATCTTTATTTAAAAAGGAAGGATTTGCCAACAGAAGAAGAACAGTTTCTTTCTTATAAAAATATAATTGAAAAAATTGGTAATAAACCAATTATAATTAGAACAATAGATGTTGGTGGAGATAAATTTTTATCTTCTTTTCAGGGGCCAAAAGAATTAAATTCTTTCCTTGGGTTAAGAGGTATTAGATTTTCGCTTGTTAAAAAAGATATTTTTATAACACAGATTAGAGCAATTTTAAGGGCTGCCTATTATGGAAATTTAAAAATAATGTTTCCAATGATTACGACAAAAGAAGAAATTATAGAAACTAA
This sequence comes from uncultured bacterium, assembly GCA_964502135.1. Classification (GTDB taxonomy): domain Bacteria; phylum Ratteibacteria; class UBA8468; order B48-G9; family JAFGKM01; genus JAMWDI01. The sequence goes on along the minus strand of CAZCUO010000130.1, from coordinate 1,190 downwards.
AAAAATTATAAATTTGGCAAAAAATCAATTAAAAAAAGAGGGAATTAAATTTAAAGAAAATATAGAAATAGGAATAATGATAGAAACTCCTTCAGCAGCGCTTATCTCAGATCAACTTGCAAAAGAAGTAGATTTTTTCAGTATAGGTTCCAATGATTTAATTCAGTATACTCTTGCCACAGATAGAACAAATGAAAAACTTTTATACTTATATTTGCCATGCCATCCTTCTGTATTAAAATTAATAAAACTTACCATAGATAATGCAAAAAAACATGGAATTAAAGTAGGAATATGTGGAGAAATGGCTTCAAATCCAGAAATAGCATGTTTACTTATTGGACTTGGCATAGATGAATTAAGTATGGCTCCAATTGCAATTCCAGCAGTTAAGGATAAAATTATTAAAAATTATTATTGGAAAATGAAAGAATTATCAGAAAAGGCATTGAAACTTAATTCTCATGAAGAGATAATAAAATTATTCAAAGAGAATTTAAATTAAAAGGGAGTAAAAAAATGAGTGAACTTATAAAAGCAATCAAAAAGTACGATAAAAAAGATATGCTATCATTATTAAAAAATTTTTATCTTCATTGTAAAGATGGCTATAATTTAAATTTACCTAAAATTGAGAAAGATTTTAATAAAATAGTTTTTACTGGTATGGGAGGTTCTGCCATTGCAGGAGATATTCTTAAAATTTTGTTCAATCAATTTTCTAAAATACCAATTTTTATTGTAAGAGATTATAACCTTCCTGAATTTGTTGATTCAAAAACATTGATTATAATTGAAAGTTATTCTGGAAATACTGAGGAAACAATAAGTGCATATAAATGTGGCAAGGGAAAAAATGGAATTATTTTAACTATTTCAAGCAACGGAGAAATTGAAAAACTTTCTATTGTGGATAATTATCCATTTATAAAAATACATTCTGGAATGCCTCCAAGATGTGCTTTAGGATATTTATTTTTCCCAATTTATAGATTATTTGTGGAATTAAATATATTACCTGGCCTTACAGAAGAATTTTTTGAAAAAATTAAAAACTGGGTTAATGAATTTTTACCCGAAAATGAAAACAACGAAGCACTTAAAATTGCTGAAAAATTTTATAAAAAAATACCTATAATTTATGCAGATAATAGATTTTATCCAGGAATTTTAAGATGGAAAACACAGAT
>CAZCUO010000129.1:0-3341 GCA_964502135.1 uncultured bacterium | reverse complement strand
GTTATTGCTTCTGTAAATTCATCAAGTGTTCCAAATCCACCTGGGAAAATTATAAATCCCTTTGTATATTTAACAAACATAACTTTCCTTGTAAAAAAATATCTGAAAGAAATTAATGTCTTTATATATGGATTTGGTTTCTGCTCCTGTGGTAATTCAATATTCAATCCAATTGATTCTCCACCTACTTCACTTGCTCCTTTATTTGCTGCCTCCATTATTCCAGGTCCACCTCCAGTAATTATTGTATAACCTTTTTCTGCAAGTAATCTTGCGGTTTTTACTGCTTTTTTATACCATATATCATCTTCTTTTATCCTTGCAGAACCCCATATAGTTATTGCTTTTTCTATCTTTTCAAGTGTTTCAAATCCTTCAACAAATTCTGCCATAATTCTAAAAATTCTCCATGCCTCTTCTGAACTCTTATCTTTCCTCATCTTTTATCTCCTCCACTATTAAAACAAGACCTTTTATATCAACAACTTTTATTTTTTTATTTTTTTCTATAAAACCTGACTTACTTTTTGCTTTCCAGTATTCACCATGAACAAAAACCATGCCCTCTGGATTTACATCTGTCAAAGTTTTTCCTTCCTCTCCTATAATCCCTTCTTTACCTGTTGTCACTTTCTTTCTCTTTGTTTTCCAAGCAAACCAAATAACAAAATATACAAAACAAGTTGTTAAAATACTTGCTAAAATTATTGAAGATAAAGGGATTCTATATTCTGATGTCTTTTTAAATAACATTAATGAACCAAGAATAAAAGATATAATTCCAGAAATTATAAAAATACCAAAAGTAGGAGTTATTGCCTCAATTACAAAAAATATAAAACTTAAAATTAACAAAATAAGACCAGCCATATTTATAGGTAACGTATGTAGACCAAAAAATGCAAGAATTAAAGCAATGGTTCCCACAACTCCCGGTATTCCAAACCCAGGATGAGAAAATTCAAGTATTATTCCCCAAATTCCTATAATGAGTAAAAGATAAACAATATTAGGGTCAGATATAAAATTAAGTATTTTATCTTTTAATTCTTCTTTTATCTCAGTGATTTGAACATTTTTTGTATTTAATTTAATTCTTTTCCCCTCAATAAGTATAATTTTACCATCAATTTTTTCACAAAGTTCATCTATATTTTTCGCTATCAAATCAATAACTTTTTCTTTCAATGCTTCTTCTTCTGTTGATGATAAACTTTCCCTTACTGCTTTTTCTGCCCATTTTTCATTCCTTTTTCTATGTTTTGCAATTGTCTTTATAAAACTTACTGTGTCATTAACAATTTTTTCTTCAATTTTTCCTTCAGTTTCTCCTCCGGTCAATGTTACTGGATGGCAGGCACCAATATTTGTGGCAGGAGCCATTGCAAGAATATGTGCTGATAGAGCAATAAAAGTTCCCGCAGAAGCACATTGAGCACCACTTGGATAAACATAACATATAATAGGAACTTTTGATGAAAGTATTTCCTGAACTATTTTTCTTGTTGAAGATAAAAGCCCCCCAGGAGTATCAATTGTTATTAATACAAAATCTGCATTCTTTTTTTCAGCAGTAGATATAGTATTTTTAATTTGATAATAAGTAATAGGACCAATTGCTCCAGTTATTTTTAAAAGATAGCCAGTGCTTGGAAAAGATAGATTAAAAAGAAAAATTACAATAAATAAAATTTTTTTCATTTTATAAGAATATCTGGTCTTAAAATTTCTTTATCTTCAATTTCAATTTTTATCATTGGCCAATTTTCATCCTCTGTTATAATCAATTGTCCATTTTTTGTTGTTATTATAGTATCTTCTGATTTTGTTCCAGTAATTGATGGATTCCATGCAAATGCTTGATTTTCTGCAATTAATTCATAATTATATTTTGTTGCTCTGAAATACCTTGTTAAATATCCAGTTAGACCACCTTGATGATGTTTTTTCCATTCATCTGGATAACCTTCCTCTTCATAAACTTTTATTCCCCTTTCAAAAACTTCAAAAATTTTTTCCCCTTTTTTTGTATTATTTATAAATGAGGCATCAACCTTACAGACAGAAATATGTTTTTTCTTCAATTCATCTGGCAATTTTCCAAAATGGACAAGCCGAGTAAGTGAAACAATCAATCCATGTCTCCTTGCACATAAAACAACCATCACATATTTTTCAACCTTTTTCTCTGTTGGTATTGGATGCCTATATTTTTCAATTCTTTCATCTGATGCAATAAGTAAAACAACTGGAACTATATTTTTTCTCCATAATTTTTCACTTAATCTTCCTGCAATTTCTATTTCACTTTCACCCAATTTTATCTCTTTACATATTTCTGTCATTATTGCAGATGCTTCTTTCCCAAGTTCCTTATATCTTTCTATCTCCTCTGGCAATAAAGGAAAATGAAGTTTTTCTATATTGAATGGAACAAAAGTAGGAAAATAATCCCTTATATCAGAACCAACAAGTTTATATCCAAGTTTTCTTATTCTATCAACAAAATTTTCTTCATACCAGTTTTCAATTATAGGTTCAAAACCATAAATTTTCAATTCTTCTTCAGAAATTCTTGGATATTCAATATTATTTGTTAAATAATAAATTTTATTTTCAGTTATCAATAACTTACAAACTCCAATTTCTGTATGAAGTCCAACATAATTTATTTTCCCACCTGTAAACCAAGAAAAATTGCTGACTTTATTTATCAAAAATCCATCAAGTGCCCTTTCCTTTAAAAAATTTTTAAACCTTTCCCACTTTATTTCTATTTCTTTTTCCATATTTAAATTATCTAATAAATTTGACTTTTATTCAAGATTATTTTTAAATTTAAAGCATGAGCGGAAAAGAAAGAGTTTTAAATGCATTTAATCATAAAGAGAGTGATTTTGTTCCTATTGGTGACCAATTAATTGTTTCAAAAGTTGCATCAGAAATTCTTGGAAGATATGCTTATACAGGAGGAGGGGAATTTACAAAAGATACGATTGAATTATTATACAAAGGAGAAAGAGATTTTCTTGTTGAAAGATATGTTGAGGATACTATTGAAATTCATGAAAAACTTGGACTTGATTTTATAAGAGTAGACATTGTTCCTTCAAAAAACTATTCAAAAGATGATTTACCTAAAAAATTGGAGAAAATACATATCTTTATGAAAATAAAGAAACAAAAAATTGGTCTATATATGAGTTTTCTCCATCTTCTGGCCAATTTTTCTGTGTTTCATCTTCTTTTGACAAAGAGGGTTTTGATGCACTTGAAAGAGAGATTAAATATTTAGAAAGAAAAATGGGAGAAGAGATAAAGTTTGAAGATAAAAGTATATT
>CAZCUO010000128.1:0-2652 GCA_964502135.1 uncultured bacterium | reverse complement strand
ATTTTTTTATAAAATCATCTTCTTTTGCAATTTGGCAAAAATCTATATTTTCATTTATTGCCTTAAAAGATATTTGTTGTATTCTTTCATATGCTTCCTTCCTTGAAACACCTTTTAAAACAAGAGCATTTAATAATTTCTGTGAAAAATAAACATTGTTTAAAAGATTTAAGTTTTTACACATGTTTTCAGTTTTAACTTCCATTCCATCTATTATTTTTATAAGAAGATTAAGAATATAGTCAAGCAAAATTGTTGATTCAGGTAAAATAATTCTTTCCGCTGATGAATGACTAATATCTCTTTCATGCCAAAGAGCAACATTTTCCAAAGCAACATTAACATTTTTCTTTATTACTCTCGCAAGACCACAAACTCTTTCGCACAAAATTGGATTTCTTTTATGAGGCATTGCAGATGAACCTTTCTGACCTTTTCCAAATGGTTCAAAAACTTCTGATATTTCTGTTTGTTGAAGCAATCTTATTTGTAGTGCAACTTTTTCGCAAGAAGAAGCGATAACTCCACATGTAGTAATAAAATAAGCATACCTATCCCTTGAAATTATTTGTGTTGAAAACTTTTCTCTTTTTAAATTGAATTTATTGCAGACATATTCTTCTACCTCTGGTTCAACATTTGAAAAGGTTCCGACTGCCCCTGAAATTTTACCAACACTTATTTCATCTATTGCTTTTTCCATTCTTTCCTTATTTCTTAAAAATTCAAAATACCATGTTCCTATTTTAAAACCTAAAGTTATTGGTTCTGCATGAATCCCATGGGTTCTTCCAATCATAATAGTATTCTTATATTTAATTGCTTTTTCTTTCAGTATTTTCAGTAATTCTTCTATATCTTTTAAAATTAATCTACCTGCCTCCCTCAAAATTATAGAAAAAGATGTATCAACAATATCAGAAGAAGTAAGACCAAAATGAATATATTTACCTTCATCACCAACTGTTTCACTTACCTGTTCAACAAATGCAATAACATCATGATTTGTAATTTTTTCTATTTCATTTATCCTTTCAACATCTATTCTGGCTTTTTCTTTTATCTTTTCAACAGCATCTTCTGGTATTACTCCAATTTTACTCCAGCCCTCTAAAGCAGCAATTTCAATTTCAAGATATTTTTTAAACTTATTTTCTTCACTCCATATATCAGCCATCTCCTTCCTTGTATATCTTGGTATCATAAAATCCTCCTTTAAAAAAATTATATATTAAATTATAAATGTTTTCAAAAAAATGAAACATCAAGAAAAATTTAATCTAAGTCTTTGATTATCAACCACTTGTGAACCTCGTAAGTTCACAAAGGGGTTAATAGGTGAGGAAAAATCTGAAAACTAAATATAAAAGGAGTAAAAAGAAAAAAAGCGAGAGATATAAGGGAAGATAGATGATTATTAAAATTACTAATGCAACAATGAGTGGTGAAATAAAAAGAAGTATAAAATATTTTTTTGTCTCCTTTAAATCTTTTTTAATTGACTTTAAAATTTCTTTTTCCTCTCCACAATTTCTACATTTTTCATCCTCTTTTAAATTTGTTTCACCACAGTTTTTGCAAATCCATATAATGCCTTCTTTAATTTTTTGTTCCCTTTCTGCTATTTGTAATTTATTTTTAATCCATGGCAAATCTTTTAGTTTATATGCTATTTCATAGAACTTTATTGCTTCTTTATAGTTTTCTTTTTTGAAATAATAATCTCCAAGTTCAAGATATGCTTTAAAATTATTAGGTTGCTGTTGTATTATTTCTTCTAATTCTTTTAACCTTTTTTCTTCCATCTGTTTTGTTATTAAGTCCTCTTTTTTCTTATAAAGCAAATTTATGAGAATAAAACCAAAGAGTGGAATAAATATTGAAATTAAAGTTAATCTCCAAACCATTAAAAAGATACTTATACCAAAAAGAATAGAAAAGATTAAAGTTTCAGTTAGTGTTATATCTTTTTCTATTATTCTATCAAAAACAAAAAAATAGAATTCAATCCCAAGAACAATTAGAATAAAAGCAAGTTTAAGCCCTGAAAAATATCCTGAACCATAATCAATCATTTTAAAATTCTTTCTTTTATTTTACTTATTACTTCTTCCTCATCAGAAAAATTAATAAAAATACCTCCTTCCTTTTTGAACCATATTATTTGTTTTCTTGCGTATTCTTTTGTCTTTTTTATAATTATCTTTTTTGTTTCTTCAAAACTATATTTCCCATCAAGATAATCTATTATTTCTTTATATCCAATAGGTGCTTTAAACTTTAGATCATCTTCAAAACTTTGTTCTCTTAATTTTTTCACTTCATCAATCCAACCATTTTCAAACATTTTTTCTATCCTTTTTTCTATCCTTTCATAAATTTGGTGTCTTTCTCTCATTAAAATAAAGTAAAAAATTTCTCCAAAATCATTTAATGTTTTTTCAGGTTTTTGACTCTGCCAGAAACTCATATTTTTTCCTGTAATTTGGTATATTTCAATTGCTCTTACAATTCTATATCTATCATTTGGATGAATTTTTTCTGAAATAACAGGGTCAATTTCTTTTAATTTTTCATAAAGTTTTTCTGTCTTTTCATTTTCAAGTTTTTTTCTCATTTCTTTTTGTTTTTCTTTTAATTCAGAAGGCAATG
>CAZCUO010000127.1:0-3625 GCA_964502135.1 uncultured bacterium | reverse complement strand
TTTACCAGAGGGACAGATTTACTAAGAGAGACCCTTACTTTTCAATGAACTTTTTTATTATAGTAATCTTGAGACATAAAATTTTTGTCAATAGTCCAATATTTATTCACCTGCCAGAAGAGTAAAGAAATTGATGATAAAAATAGATAAGAGGCATCAGGAAACTGTGAGATATTTACAACAATCGTTAAATTATCTTGGTTTACTTATAAAGGCAGATTGGAGAAAAAGCGAGAGAATTGATAAATAAAGTCCTTGAGGAAATTCCTGGTTAGATTGGTTTTATTTGGAAATTTGAATACCATTTGCTTTATTGTATTTACCTTTTAAATCCTTATATGACCTTTCACAAATTTCATCAGAAGAAATAAATATAATTTGACCTATCCCTTCACCTGAATAAATTTCTGCTTCAACAGGACTTAAATTTGCTATTTGAACTGTAATATATCCTTCCCATTCTGGTTCTAAAGGGGTAACATTTATAACTATTCCACTTCTTGCATATGTTGATTTTCCAAATACAATTCCTATAACTTCTCTTGGTATTCTAAAATATTCTAAACTTCTACCAAGAACAAAACTATTCGGTGGGATTTTACATATTTTACCTTTAAATTTTTCAAAGTCATTTTCAGTTATTTTTTTAGGTGAGGCAATTTTGCCTTTAAATATCATAAATTCATCTGAAAGGGTAAAATCATATCCATAGGAAGAAAGACCAAAGGAAATGCCCTTTTTAATTTTTTCAGGGTAAAATGGTTCTATCATCCCCTTTTTTGCCATCTTTTTTATCCATTTATCTGACTTTACCATTTTGCAATTTATAGATTTAAAAAATTTATCCAAGTGTAAAAGTAATACCTTGTACACCTGTTAAAAATCCTATAATATTCCATAAACCAGCAGTGAAAAAAGAACCACAGATAAGTCCAAGGAAAAAGTCCTTTGATTTGTTATAAACTGTGGCTCCTCCATATTTCATTATAAATACTTTTATCACCCATGCAATAAAAACTGAAAACCATGTATGAAAAACAGGATGTGAGAGCCCCAAAGCCATACCAACAGGAGAAATAGGCCACCATAAAAAATAGTTCCTTGCAATAATTAATAAAAACATTAAAAATGCTCCAAGAAGAGTAAAGCCGAATTGGGCTTTACCAAATCCCACAGGAAATTTAATGAAATTTTTAACCCAATTCATTGAAAAAGGGGCAAGACCACTGAATTGCCATGAATATAAATTTATTCCTCCATATTTATAAGCAAGATATAAAGTGCACCAAGAGGAAGAAATTAATGTAAGGATAATACTTAAAATAATTGCAAAAAATAATTTTATTGTATTGAGTTTAAATTCAGTAGAAAGTTTAAGACCATTTGCAGTTGAAGTCATTACAAGCGTTCTTATATCAGTAGCCCATGAAAAAGTCATTCCAAAAGAAACAAGACCTCTTGAACCAAGATAATCTGAACCAAACATATAAACAACTGGAACTGCTGGAATTACAGGGGCTCTATAATAAGCAAGTCCTGCCTGTGCAATAATTCTTGTTATTCCAATGAATATTAATATTGCAAAAATAATAAATGTTAAAGAAGGTAGTAATTTCAACCCTGTCTTATTAATCCATAATACACAGATTATAAAACATAACAAGAATAGCCAGAAAGATACAGAATAAGGTAATATTTCTTCTTCTTTTTCCTTCTTTTTTCCAATAGCACATAAAAATATATTTTTCAAATCATTTCTTGCTAAAAATAAACAGAAAATTGAAAGAACAAGTAAAGCACCAAGTGATTGAAAAGCAACAACTTGTGGTGCAGGATCAGAAAAAGGTAAAACAGGGCCTATAGAAAAACCAATACTATTTAAAAAACCAGATTCAATTGTGAACAAAAGAGCAAATAACCAAATACTTAAAAGAACATCTTTTGCCATAAAATAAGCAAACCCAATAACTTCAAACCATAGATTAAGCCGTATAGAAAAAGTCCCTCTAAAAATTGGAACGGATTTTGATGTAGTAATTGCAGGAAATACAGGATTCAGTTTATTCAGTCCTTTAAGTCCATAAATAAAAAATGGAATTAAAAAACCAGCCCAGAAAATTTTACTTTTTAATAAATTATATTTTTCATTTACCATTGTCCTTGGTAATTCTGTCAAAGGATATGAAATTTTTTCTCTTTCAACCCATTGTTTTCTTAAAAATATCATAAGACATATGCTTAAAGTATAAAAAGAAATAATAAAAAAGAACCAGTTTGAAAGTGGCTTTATCCAATCATACCATGGAATTTTCATATTTTTAGGAATACCCTCAAATAGATACCATATTGTATTATAGTTTTTAGGGAAAAGATGTTTTGGTAAATAAGGATGTATTAAATTTGCCCATTCGTTTGTTTCTGTTGAATAATAAAAAATTCCTCCAAGAAGTCCTATCAAATTCATTGTAAAGCCCCAGGATGGTATTGCACACGCAACAATCATCATTATATAACAAGTTATAAGTTCTGATTGAGTTAAATATAATCTTTTAAAAACAATTCTATTAAATTTATTTATCAAACCTACCAGTATAAAAAATAAAAATATAGCAGCACCTGTTGAAAAATCAGCAGCCATAGGAGAACCATGAATGTGTAAAACTGTAAATGGCTCTCCAAGTCCTATTAAAACACATAAAAATGCTCCTATTATTATAGCCCTTAGTGTCATATTCTCCTCCTTTTAAATTCTTTTCCATCTTGTTCCATAAGGAGTATCTTCAAGAATAATACCTTTTTCCTTTAGTTTATCCCTTATTAAATCTGCCTTTTTAAAATCCTTTTCCTTTCTCGCTTTTTCTCTTTCTTTTATTAGATTTAAAATTTCTTCTGGCAAATTTTCTTCTTTTTTTTCAAGTATGCATAAAACATTATCTATATCTTCAAGGAATTCTTTAACTTCAAACACATTTTTTCTTCCCATTTCTCCTTTTGAAAAGAAAATATTAACCTTCTTGATTAAATTGAAAACACCTGATAATGCACCAGATATATTTAAATCATCATCAAGTGATTCAATAAAACTATTTCTTGCTTTTTCTATCTCACTTTTTATTTTTTCGTTATAAATTTCAGCAGCACATATATTAAGCCCTTTATAAAAATCATTATAATTTTTAACTGTATTTTCTGCCTGTTTTAATGAATTTTCTGTAAAATTTAATGGGTCTCTATAATGTGTAGATAAAAGTAAGTATCTTATCCCAATTGGATTATACCCTTTATTTAATAGGTCTCTCAATGTATAAAAATTTCCTTTTGATTTTGACATCTTTTCTCCATTTACAAGTAAATGTGCACAATGAAGCCAGTAATTTACAAATTTTTTCCCTGTTGCTGCTTCACTCTGAGCAATTTCATTTTCATGATGTGGGAAAATATTATCAACTCCTCCTGTGTGTATGTCAAATGTTTCTCCAAGATATTTCATACTCATAGCAGAACATTCTATATGCCAACCAGGTCTACCTTTGCCAATCTCTGTTTCCCAGTATACTCCCTCTTCTTCTTTCCATTTTTTCCATAAAACAAAATCTCTTAAATCTTCCTTTTCATATTCATCAAC
>CAZCUO010000126.1:0-3669 GCA_964502135.1 uncultured bacterium | reverse complement strand
GCAAGTGTAGAGCCACTGAAGGCATTTAATCTTGAAAAAAATGATAAGTTTTATTCTATTTCTGATATTAAAGTTATTCCAGTTCCTCAAAAAATAGAACTTAAAAAAGAAAGATTTTATCTTAAAGAAGATGTAGATATTTATCTAACAGATGATGCAGTTTCAAAAAGGGTTATTTCTTTGATTGAAGATGAATTTAAGAATGAATTTGAGATAAATCTTAATAAAAATTTTGTCTATAATCTCAAGGGAATTAAAGTTGCAGTTATAGGTAAAAGGTTAAATTATGAGGAAATAAAACAAAAAATCAAAGATATTGAATTTAAAGAAGAGGGATATTTTTTGGAAGTTTTTAATGATTCAGTAATTATTGCAAGTAAAGATGAAAAGGGATTTTTTTATGGATTTCAGACATTAAAACAACTAATAAATCCAGAAAGAGGCAAATATTTCGTTGAAGGAGCAAAGATATATGACTATCCTTATTTTAAAATGAGAGGGCTTTTATTACATAAATTAGATAAAAAAATATATGACCCTGACCTCTCATTCCATAAGAAAATAATTAAACTCTGTTCCTCCTTAAAAATAAACTATTTATTTATTGAGATTGCATCTGATATGGAATATAAAAAACATGATTTTCCAGAAACAGGGAAGGATGCATATACTCAAGAAGAAATGAAAGGACTTGTTAATTATGCAAGAAAATACTATGTTGAAATTGAACCTTATTATCACTTCTTTTCCCATGTTGCATGGTTAAGAGATGAACCGAAATATAAAGGATTATTAGAAAAAGATGTAAGAGGGTGGAATGTAAACTGGTGTCCATCAAATCCAGAAGTTTATAAGTTTGCAAAAGATATAATTGATGAGGCAATAGATGTATTCTCACCTGAGTTTTTCCATATAGGACATGATGAGATTAATTTTGCTCCTTTACAGATATGTGATAAATGTAAAGAGAAGACAAAGGAAGAACTTATATTAACATCATTGAAAGAATTATCAGAATATATTATTAAAAAAGGGGTAAAACCAATTGTCTGGACCGATGCCCTATATTCAAAAAAGATTTCAAGGACAGCACCAGAGTTTAGAATAGATGGAGATAAAATAATTGAAAGACTTCCAAAAGAAGTAATATTAAATAACTGGAACTATGGAACTGATGAGGAAGGGATTAAAATAGAACTTGAGTATTTAAAAAACTTTGGAAATAAAGTTATTCAATCTCCATTTTATAATGACAGACATGTAGTAATAAGTGCAAAATTATGTAAAGAACTTGATTGTTATGGTCTTTTAGGGACTTTCTGGTATCAGGCAAGGGATAGTATGGCACAGTATAATATGTGGGCTGAAAGTGTATGGAATGTTATAATAATGGATGCAAATTACTTCTGGAATCCTGAATGTAATATTTATCTTGAAAATTATGACTGGGCTTATAAATGTGCTATAAGTTTTGATATAAAAAATAGAATACCACCACTAAAAACAAAACTTAATTTTTCACCAGTTGATATTTCTCAATATACAAACTATAATTTAAAAGATGGCCTATTTGGAGAAATTGGAACAATTAAATTACCTGAAAAAATTTATGTTGATAATATACCTTTTGTGTCAAATAACAAAGTAATTATTCCTGATAAAGAAAAAATTGAAATAAACTTAAATCAGAAATGTAAATATTTATTCTTCCTTCATACATCAAGTTTACCTTACTCTTTACCAAATTATTATCACTGGACTGTAAGCGCTTTAAAACCTGTTATAGGAAATTATAAATTAATTTATGAGGATGGAAGTTTTATTGAGATACCTTTAAAAGCAAGAGTAAATATTGCACATTTCAATTCAAAATATGGAATATTTAATGCAAGGATTGGGTATCAGACAGAAGATAAAGAGAAAAACTTATTTCGTATATATTTATATCAATTTGAAAACCCATATCCAGAAAAAGAAATAAAAAAGATTGAATTCTATAAAGTAGAAAATTCAGAAAAAATGATACCAATTCTTTTTGGCTTAACTATCGGAAAAGAATAGGAGGATTTTTATGAGTGTTAGAATAATTGCGCATAGGGGTTTTTCAGGGGTCTATCCTGAAAATACATTGCTTGCATTTAAGAAAGCAATTGAACTATGCGTTGATGAGATTGAGTTTGATATAAAAATGACAAAGGATGGCATTCCAGTTATTATTCACGATGAGACAATTGATAGAACTACCAATGGAAAAGGTAGAATTTGTGATTTGACATTAAAAGAGATTAAAAGTTTTGATGCTGGGATTAAATTTGGTGAAGAATTCAAAGGATTAAAGATACCAACTTTTGAGGAAGCACTTGATATAATACCTGAAGAAATTGAATTAAACCTGCATACAATGACAAACCCTGACTTAATAGAAAAAATGTTAAAAATTTTAAATGATAGAAAGAGAGAAAACTTTTATCTTGCAATTGATTCATCATTGATACAAGTTGCAAAAAATATAAAATCAGATGTTAAAATATGTAATATGAGATACCAGACAGACCCATGGGAATATATTGAAGAAACAAAAAGGGTAAAAGCAGAACGACTACAATTTTTTACTCCTTCTTATGAGGTTACAAAAGATATGGTAGAAAAAGCACACTCCTATGGAATATTTGTAAATGTCTTTTTCGCTGATACAAAAGAAGATATGTTAAAATATATAAATATTGGTGTTGATGCAATTTTAACAAACTATCCTGATAGATTAATAAAAATTTTAAAATATGGGAAAAAAAGTTAAGGTAGCAACAATTCAGCCGCCTATTCCAGAAGGAGAAAAGGGAGGGGTTGTTTCACATGAGGAGATGGTTGAAAGAGGTATTTATTATTTAGAAATGGCTGGTAAGGAAAGAGTTGATATTATTTGCCTTCCTGAGGTGTTTAATGTATTTGGACTTTCTGTTGAAGAAGCAATTAATAAGGCATCAAAAGCGGATAATTTAAAAGAGAAAATATGTAGAATTGCTTTAAAATTTAATATGTATGTTATTTATACATGTTATGAAAAAAGAGATAAAAATTTCTATATCTCTTCCTATCTGATAGATAGAAAGGGAGAAATAAAAGGAAGATATGATAAAACACATCCAACAAGAACTGAAAGAGAAAGATTAAAAGTAATTCCAGGGAATAAATATCCTGTTTTTAAGACGGACTTTGGCAAAATTGGAATTATGATATGTTATGACTGTTATTTTCCAGAAGTTGCAAGGATTCTTACATTAAAAGGAGCAGATATTATTTTCTGGCCAACATTACAGAGACATTTTACTGATGAATATTTTGAGATACAGATAAAAGCAAGGGCAATGGATTATTCTGTTTTTATTGTAAGGTCAAGTTATGGAGCAAGTGAAGGAGAAATATGGAAGCCGGATATGATGATAGGAAGAAGTTGTATAGTTGATAGGGATGGCAGAATAGTTTTAGACCTTGGACATTATGAAGGATTTGGTTTCAAAGAGATAAATTTGAAAATTCCAAGATATATGGAAGGGCCTGGTGGTTGTGGAAAGGTTGACATAAGGAAATTTATTCTTGAAAACAGAAGGCCAGAAACATATAAAGAGATAATTCAGTTAAAAAATAGAAGTTGAAAAGATTGTTTATCTT
>CAZCUO010000125.1:0-11762 GCA_964502135.1 uncultured bacterium | reverse complement strand
AATATAGAGATAAGAAAAATAGTTAAAGCAAAAAATGTCCAGATATTTATATTTTCAAAATATTTAAAAATTTTTGATAAATAAGGAGCAAAAAGAGAATTCCAGTAAGAGATACTATAAAATACTCCAATAGGTCTAAAGTCATAATTTATTTTCTTGCTACTTCCTTCAATAAATTTTATAAACCACTCTTGCCATCCTTCATGGAGTGATTTCTCAATATGCCTTTTAACAGGAATATTAACTTTTATATTTCTCTTTATCAACCTATTTACAAGTTCAGACCCATTAAAAAAGAGAATACTTTCAGAATTTGATGCAAGAAAAAGATTTGTTCCTTCTCCAGGAAAAACTCTTACATAAGGAAATACACTTTTAAGAGTATAAAAGATACAACTATTAAGATTTCTTAATTCTTCATTTATATAAGTAAATGAACCAGGAACTCCAATAATCAGTATACCTCCTTCTTTTAATTTATTAAACGCTAAAGAAAAAAACTCTTTTGTAAATAATCTGTTTGTTTGTAAATCAGATGGATTTGATATACCAACAAGAATTAAATCATAATTTTCTTCTGTCATTTTAAGAAAAAGTCTACCATCTATATATTTAATTCTCACTTTTTTATGATTTAATTCATATTCTGTTAATGGAGTTGAAAATTTTTTTATAAGTGTGAGAAAAAGAGGGTCTAATTCTGCATAATCAATTTGTTGAACTGTTGGATGTTTTAAAATTTCATTTATTACTCCACCTGCTCCATTACTTAAGATAAACACTTTTTTAGGTGCTGGATGCGCAAAAAGTGGTAGATGAACAAATTTTTCAACAGATACTATATCAGGTATAGGAATAATTAATTCTGGAATACCATTTGAGAAAAAAATATATTGCTCCTTATTCTTCACAATACAAATATTTCCATAAATAGAATTCTCATAATGAATTACATTTTGACCTTTCCATTGAGATTTTATTGAAAACTTATGAATATTATTAACTCCATTTGAAAAAAGAAGATAAACAAATACTATCAAAAAGAAACTACTGCTGATTAGAATTATCCTTTGGGATGTTCTAATTTTCCAATAATGTGTTAGTAAAATAATAATGATGATGAAATTTAATATGCTAACAAAAAATGCTGTTTGAAATGAGTGGAAATATTTGATAAAAATATATGTCCAGAAAATACTACCTAAAATTGTTCCAAGCATTTCATAAACATAAACTTTTCCAATAGAAGATACATCTCTATAAAAAATAGAAGAATATATTTTGCAAGAAAGGGGAAATAAAGCACCATGTGACATACTTGTAGGTAAAAGGATAAAAAAAGAGGAATATAAAATTTGTAAAAATCCTAAACTTTCACCTATAGAGACACCGAGAATATTTTTTAAGATGCGAGTAAAATAAATTGCTACAGGTAATGAAAGAGAAAATATAATAGTAATTATAGAAAATGTTACAAGTTCGATTTTACTTCTTTCGTTTTTTTGCCTGAAATAAAACATCCAAATGCCTCAAATATAACCCAGTTTGAAAGAATAATACCAATAGATAGTTCATTACTGAAAAAATTATTAAAAGTTCTCTTAAAAGAAGCACCTGTGCAATTAAACCACTAAAGCCCATAATTATTATAGATAATTTAATCCAGTTTTTCATAATTACTAGGCCAAACCTTTAAAATTTCCATTTTTTTTCAAAGAAATCTATATTTTCTTTAAGATAAAAAGCAAAGTCAATGCCAGATAATGGATTTATTTTTCCTGTTGCATATGAGCCAAATATATAACAAAAAATAATATCAGAATCTTTTTCAAACTTTTCTCTTAATTCTTTAAGTAGAGGTAAAAGATTAAACTTAATTTTTTCTCTTTAATTATTTTTTATTTTACCATATTTTTTAAAGTAATTGACAATTTCAAATCTGCAAAACTCTAAAATTTTCTATTTATTTTTTTCTCTTTCTTTATAATACTCTTTTATTTCCCTTACTTCAATTTCTTTTTCCTTTAACTTTTTTATTGCATATAATGTTGCTTTGGCTCCAGGAATTGTTGTGATTAGTGGAATATTTCTCAAAACAGCAATTGTTCTTATTGAAATAATATCCTTTTTAGGTCTTTTTCCTGAAGGAGTGTTAATTATCAAATGTATCTGGTTATTTTTAATATAATCCACTATATTAGGTCTATCTCCCTCATATACTTTTGGAATTATTTTTACATCAAGACCTCTTTCTTTTAGATAATTTCCTGTACCCTTGGTTGCATATATTTTAAATCCAATTTCAAAAAATTCCTTTGCGATATTATAAATTGCTGGTTTATCTTTATCTTTAACACTTATAAATATATTTCCACTTAAAGGCAAAATCTGACCCGCAGCAAGTTGACTTTTTGCATAAGCCATTTCAAATGTCTCATCAATTCCTATAACTTCTCCTGTTGATTTCATCTCAGGACCTAAAACAGCATCAACATTTCCAAACCTACTGAACGGAAATACTGACTCCTTTACAGCAAAATATTTTAAAGATACTTCTTTTGTAAATTCTAATTGTTTCAAAGTTTTTCCTATCATTAATTTCGTTGCAATCTTTGCAAGAGGAATTCCTATAGTTTTACTTACAAATGGAATAGTCCTTGAAGCACGAGGATTTACTTCAAGTACATAAACAATGCCATTTTTTACAGCATATTGAATATTTATTAAACCAATTATATTTAATGAAAGTGCAAGTTTTTTTGTTGCTTCTTTTATCTCTTCAATTATTTCTTCCTTTAAACTATATGGAGGTAAAACCATTGCACTATCTCCTGAATGTATTCCTGCCTCTTCTATATGCTCCATAACTCCTCCAATAACACAAATTTCTCCATCACATATTGCATCAACATCAACTTCAATTGCATCTTCAAGAAATTTATCTATTAAAATGGGATGTTCTGGTGAAACTTCAACTGCTTTTTCAATGTATTCTTTCAATGAGGCATCATCATAAACTATTTCCATTGCTCTTCCACCCAAAACATAAGAAGGTCTTACAAGAACTGGGTAACCAATGTTTTTCGCTATTTCTAATGCTTGTGTATATGAGGTTGCTGTTCCATTTGGAGGTTGTCTTAAAGATAATTTTTGAAGTAGTTGTCTAAATTTTTCTCTATCTTCTGCAATATCAATCGCTTCAGGACTGGTTCCAAGAATATTTACACCTTCATTTTTTAAAGGGAGTGCGAGTTTTAAAGGTGTTTGTCCTCCAAATTGAAGTATAACTCCAATAGGTTTTTCTTTTTCTATAATATTCATAACATCTTCAAAAGTTAGTGGTTCAAAATAAAGTCTTGTTGAGGTATCATAATCAGTACTAACTGTTTCAGGATTACAATTAATCATAATACTTTCGTAACCTTCTTCTTTTAATGCAAATGAAGCATGAACACAACAATAATCAAATTCTATACCCTGACCTATTCTATTTGGTCCTCCTCCAAGTATAATAACTGATTTTCCCATAATTATTCAATTTTAATTATTTCAGGATTTTCATATGTTGAATAATAATAAGGAGTAAATGCTACAAATTCTCCTGCACATGTATCAACACATTTATAATTAACACTAATACCGTATTTTTCTCTTAATCTTCTTACTTCAATTTCACTTTTATTTATAATTTTACCAATATGTGTATCTGAAAACCCCATTTCCTTTGCTTTTTTTAAAGTATAATAATCAATTTCCTTGTCTTTAAATTTTTCAATTTCTTTTTCAAAATCAACGATTTCTTTTATATTTGCAAGAAACCATTTATCTATTCTACATAGATTATAAATTTCGTCAATCGTTTTCCCTTCCTTAAATGCTTTTTTAATATAGAATAATCTGTAAGGATTGGGATATTTTATGCCGATTTCTAACTCCATTTTTATATTTAGGTCTTCAAGGCCAGAAAAATTTTCCTCTAAACTTCTTAAAGCTTTTTGTAATGCTTCCTTAAATGTTCTTCCAATAGCCATAACTTCTCCAACTGATTTCATTGATGTTGACAAAAATGGCATTGCTTCGGGGAATTTTTCAAAGTTAAATTTTGGAATTTTAACAACACAATAATCAATAGTTGGTTCAAAACATGCAGGTGTTTTTTTAGTTATATCATTGGGAATTTCATCAAGCGTATATCCAACTGCAAGTTTTGTTGCTATTTTCGCTATTGGAAATCCTGTTGCTTTTGATGCAAGAGCAGAACTTCTTGAAACTCTTGGATTCATTTCAATTACAACCATATCTCCATTTTCTGGATTTACTGCAAATTGAATGTTACTCCCTCCTGTTTCAACACCTATTTCTCTTATTATTTTTATTGCTGCGTCCCTCATATTTTGATATTCCTTGTCTGTTAATGTCTGAACAGGTGCAACTGTTATACTATCTCCTGTATGAACTCCCATTGGATCAAAATTCTCAATTGAACATATTATAACTACATTGTCTTTTAAATCTCGCATTACTTCAAGTTCATATTCTTTCCATCCAGCAACCGATTCTTCAATTAAAATCTCACTTATTAAACTTGCTTTTAACCCTACTTCAGCAAATTCTTCAAATTCTTCAATATTATATGCTATAGAACTACCAGTTCCACCTAAAGTATAAGCCGGTCTTATTATTACAGGAAAACCAATTTTTTTTGCAATTTCAATTGCTTGTTCAATATTATGGGCAATACCACTCTCGGGCACTCTTAAACCTATTTTTTTCATTGATTCTTTAAATAATTGTCTATCTTCTGCTTTTTTTATTGCATAATAATTTGCTCCAATAAGTTTAACATTATATTTTTCAATTATCCCCATTTCATATAACTTTGTTGCAATATTTAGGGCAGTTTGACCTCCAAGTGTTGGTAAAAGTGCATCAGGCCTTTCCCTTTCTATAATCTTTGCAACAATTTCGGGAATCAATGGCTCAAGATAAATTTTATCAGCCATTTCAGGGTCTGTCATAATTGTTGCAGGATTACTGTTTACAAGAATCACTTCATATCCTTCTTCTTTTAATGCCTTACATGCTTGAGAACCTGAATAATCAAATTCACCTGCTTGACCAATTATGATTGGACCAGAACCGATTAAAAGTATTTTTTTTATATCAGTCCTTTTTGGCATTTCTTTCTATATATTTATAAAATTTTTCAAATAAATATTCTGCATCCCTTGGACCAGGTGCATTTTCAGGATGAAATTGAACACTAAAAACAGGTAATTTTTTATGTTCTATACCTTCAAGTGTAAAATCATTAAGATTTATATGGGTAATTTCAATATTTGGGTCTTTTATTGTATTGATATCAACACAAAAGCCATGATTTTGAACTGTAATATAAATTTTCCCTGTTTTTAACTCTTTTACAGGATGATTGGCTCCATGATGGCCAAATTTTAACTTATAAGTTCTGCCTCCAAACACTTGTCCAAGAATTTGATGGCCAAGACATATACCAAATATAGGATATTTTTCAATAAGATTTGATACATTTTTAATTACATAAGTAAGAGGTTCTGGGTCTCCAGGTCCATTTGAAATCAATATCCCATCAGGTTTTTCTTTTTCAATTTCTTCATATGGGGTAGTGGCTGGATAAACGAAAACTTTTAAATCAAATTTTGAAAGTAACCTTAAAATATTATATTTAACACCACAATCAATGACAACAACTTTATATTTACCCTCATTTTTCCATATGTAAGGTTTTTCTCTAATAACTTCTTTTACAATATCTCTTCCAATAATTGATGGCGATTTTCTAACTTTGTCAAGCATTTCTTTAGGTTCATGGTCACCAGTAAAAATACCCGCTTTTTGTGCTCCTTTATCTCTTAAAATTTCGGTTATTTTTCTTGTATCAACATCCTCAATCCCTATAATTCCATTCTCTTTAAAAAGTTCATCAATTGACTTTTCTGCTCTCCAATTTGAATATATTTTACTTTTTTCTCTTATAACAAAACCTTCAAGATGGATTTTATATGACTGTACATCTTCACTGTTTATTCCATAATTTCCAATTAATGGATATGTCATTACAACTATCTGTCCCTTATATGAAGGGTCATAAATTATTTCTTGATATCCTGTCATACTAGTATTAAAAATTAATTCTCCATATCTTTCTCCCTCTGCTCCAAATGCAATGCCTTTGTATATAGTGCCATCTTCAATAACGAGATAACCTTTCATATTTCAAACTGCTCCTTCCCTTTAAAATCAATTGTTTTAACTGGATAATCCCCTGTGAAACAAGCAGTACAAAATTCTTCAGAAGGCAAAGAAATTGAAAAAAGCATACCTTTAAGGGATAGATAATAAAGACCATCAACCCCTATTTTTTCTCTTATTTCTTCAATATCCATTTTAGAAGCAATTAATTCTTCTTTTGATGGAAAATCAATTCCATAAAAACATGGGTATTTTATTGGGGGACAACTTATAGCCATATATACTTTTTTTGCACCTGCTTTTCTTAACTCCTTTATTCTCAAAGTACTTGTTGTTCCTCTCACTATTGAATCTTCTACTACAATTACATTCTTATTTTTAACAACCTCCGGAACAACATTCAATTTTATCTTTACTCCGAGTTCTCTTGATGGTTGAAATGGTTTAATGAAAGTTCTTCCCACATAATGATTTCTTATGAAACCCATTTCAAAAGGTATTTTTAACTTTTCTGAAAGTCCAAGTGCTGCAATACTTCCTGAATCAGGAACAGGAATAACTATATCTCCTTTAAAAGGTAATTCTTCCGCCAATCTTTCTCCAAGTTTCTTTCTCACAATATAAACACTTTTACCAAAAATTTTACTATCAGGTCTTGCAAAATAAATAAATTCAAATATACATCTTGAAATTTTATTTTTCTTCCTCAAATAATAACTTTTTAACCCATTTTTTCCAATAAAAAGTATCTCTCCTTCTTCTATTTCTCTTATATATTCTGCTCCAATTAAATCAAATGCACAACTTTCAGATGCTATAATATATCCATCATTTAATTTCCCTAAACATAAAGGTCTAAACCCATTTGGATCTTTAATTGCATATATCCCATCATGGGTAAAAATAACAAGTGAATAGGCACCTTTTAATTTTTCTAAACCATCAATTAATTTTTCAATAAATTCATTCTTATTTGATTTAAAGATTAAATGTATTATTATCTCTGTATCAAGTGTGGTTTGAAAAAGTGTACCTTCTTCTTCAAGTTTCTTTCTTAAAGAATAACTATTAACAAGATTTCCATTATGGGCAATCGCATATGTCTTCCCTTTATATTCAACAACAAATGGTTGAATATTTTTTTCAGAAGAACTTCCTGTTGTAGAATATCTTACATGTCCTATTCCAAAAGTTCCTTTTATATTTTCTAAATTGACTTTTGAAAAAACATCTTCAACAAGACCCATCCCTTTGTGAATATAAACATTTTTAAAATCAGAAACAACAATACCGCAACTTTCCTGACCTCTATGCTGAAGAGAAAAAAGTGCTAAATACAAAATTTTCTCTACTTCTTTTACATTAAAAGCTCCTACTACTCCACAATTTTCTTTCATTTTTTAATTTTTAAATTTAATTCCTTTTCTAATATAATTTTAGTTCAAAAATTTTAAAAATCAAGTTATTTTTTATATTGCTAACTCTGACTCTAAAAAAAGAGGGGTAAAAACAAAGGAAAATTTTCTTTCCCCTCTCCCTAAAAATCAAATTTTAAATTAATTAACCCAGTATCTCTTCTACCTCTTTTTTATCTGAATCCATAACAAAATCAATTCCTGAAATTTCTGCCGCCTCTTTTGTTAAAGCGAATATATCATTTCTTCTAATGCTCTGTAATGTAAATTTTCTTGCACCTGCCATAAGTTGTTTTAAACCAGTTGTAAGTCGGTCATAATATGTGTAAATTCCTATGGCTCCAACAGGTATTTTTTCAAACCTTTTTCCATATTTTTTCTTTAATTCCTCACCTTTTATAAAAATCTGCTCAATTTTATCTCCATGCTCTTCATATTCCTTAGGAATATTTCCTTTTTTAATCATTTCTCCTATTGTTTTTGCCACCATACCAGCCGTCATAGTTGCCCTTCCCATACAAACTGCTTTTGTATATGGACTTGCAAGAGCAAATATTTTAAATATTTGGTCTTCAAATGCAATTCCCCCTGCAAATGCAATTGGTGGAATATATTTTCCTTTTTCCTGAAGTTTTTTTGCAAATTTATAAGTTAAAGAGATTAACTCAACAAGAGGTATTCCCCACTCATTCATCATTCTCCAAGGACTCATTCCAGTTCCACCTCCTGATGCATCTATTGTTAAAAGATCTATTTGGGCTTCAGAAGAGAGTTTCAAAGCAAGAGCAAGGTCTTTTGGTCTATAAGCACCTGTTTTTAAAGTTACATATTTTGCTCCAATTTTTCTCAATCTCTCAACTTCTTTTAAAAATCCTTCTTCTGTAACCATCCCCAATCGTGAATGTCTTTCAAATTCTGTAATTGCTTTTATATTATATGCTTCCACAACTACAGGGTCTTCGGGATCCGGCTGAACCAAATATCCTCTTTGTTTTAACTGAATAGCCCTTTCAATTGAAAAAAGTTTTACTTCTCCACCAATATCTTTCGCTCCCTGTCCCCATTTAAGTTCAATTGCTTCAACTCCAAGTTTTTCAATAACATATTCTGCTACACCAAGCATTGTATCTTCCACATTAAGTTGAACCAATATATTACCATAACCTTCATACCAATCTTTATAAATTCTTATTCTATGTTCCATATCAGGTGATTTTTTGACTTTACCATTTTTTAGTTCAAGATTGGGGTCCATTCCACAAACATTTTCTCCAACAACAACAATAGTTCCACATATTGCTGCACCAACTGCAAAATGGTCCCAATTATTTTTTGCTATGTCAGTTGAACCAAGAGCTCCTGTGAAAAATGGAACTTTCAATTTTAAACTTCCGTCTCTACCTACAGAAGTTTCAATATTTACATTTGGAAAAATTGCTTTATCAGAATCTGGCTCTATACCTTCTGCTCCTACACAACTTCCATGGATGTTAAAATGTGAAAGGTCAACTGGATAATTTTTACAACTTCCTGCTGTAACCTTTCCAAATGGTTGAGGATATATTAATTCCCTTCCCCTTATTGCAGACTTTCCTATTTCACAAGGACCAGGACAACCGTCAAGACATGTAAC
The DNA here is from genome assembly GCA_964502135.1 of uncultured bacterium. GTDB lineage: Bacteria > Ratteibacteria > UBA8468 > B48-G9 > JAFGKM01 > JAMWDI01. Next base: position 2,483 of record CAZCUO010000125.1, on the reverse strand, counting down.
ACATATTCCTGATATTGGTGAAGGTTCAATTCTATTTCTTGTAAAATTTACTCCAGAAGAATTATATTTACTGAAAGACATTTTGCCCTCCTTTTTAAAAAAATTCTTAAAAAATTTTGATTTTAAAAGACTACTTTGTCACGGTGGGCTTCCTTGCCTTTTAAAGTAGCAACATTGCTACTTCTATAAAGATTTAAAGTCAAATTTTCTACTTATCTTTTTATATTATATCACAAATTTTATTATACCGATACTCAAGAATTTGTCAAAAGATGTAAAAAGTGTTGATACTCAATAGATTTAAAAATTTTTCTATTTCTTAAGTTTAGAATTTTAAATGATACAATAAATATTGAATTTTTAAAAGTAAATTTATTCCCATTCTATTGTGCCCGGTGGTTTTGAAGTTATATCATATACAACTCTATTTACACCTTTAACCTCATTTACTATTCTATTTGATATTTTTTCTAAAACTTTATAAGAAATTTTAGCCCAGTCAGCAGTCATTCCATCTACACTTTTTACAATTCTCACAGCAATTACATTTTCATATGTTCTTTTATCCCCCATGATACCAACACTTTTAACTGGAAGTAACACTGCAAATGCCTGCCAAACTTTATCATATAATTTCGCTTTTTTTAATTCCTCTTCAACTATAATATCTGCTTCTTTCAAAATTTCAAGTCGTTCTTTATTTAAACTTCCAATAATTCTTACTGCAAGTCCAGGACCTGGGAAAGGATGCCTTTTAATTATAAAATCCGGAAGATTAATTTTTTTCGCAATTTTTCTTATTTCATCTTTGAATAAAAATTTAAATGGTTCTACAAGTTTAAATTTCATTTTCTCTGGTAATCCTCCAACATTATGATGTGTCTTAATTCTTACTGATGGTCCTTTAAATGGAGAAGTGCTTTCAATAACATCAGGATATAAAGTCCCTTGTGCAAGATATTTTGCACCAAATTTTTCGCCTTCTTTTTCAAAAATCTCAATAAATGTATTACCTATAATTTTTCTTTTTTCTTCTGGATCTTCAATATTTTTTAGTTTTTTAAGGAACAATTCTGATGCATCAACATATTTAAAATTAATCCTATGTTTAAAAAAATTGACTATATTTTCTACCTCATTTTTTCTTAAAAGACCATTATTTACAAATATACTCAATGAATTTCTGCCACATACATTATTTAAAATTATTGATAAAAGTGATGAATCAACTCCACCACTTAATGCACATATTACTTTTTCATTCCCAATCTTTTCTTTTATCTCTTTTTCAATTTTTTCTATTATTAATTCAGTATTCCAATCGGGTTTAAGTCCACAAATTTTGTAAAGGAAATTTTTAAATATCTTTTTACCTTCTTTTGTATGGATAACTTCTGGATGAAATTGAACTCCATAAATTTTACCATTTTTATCTCTTATTGCAGAAATTTTTATATTTTCAGTTCTTCCTATTATTTTAAATCCTTTTGGAATTTTACTTACATAATCCCAGTGGCTCATCCATACAACTGTTTCTTTCTTTAATCCATTAAATATCTTCTCCTTTATATCAGGATAGAATAATGTCTTCCCGTATTCCCTTATTTTCCCATGTAAAACATATCCGCCAAACAATTTCGTTATTAGTTGCATCCCAAAACATATACCTAAAACATAGAATTCACCATTTAAAATCCTTTTATCAAATATCAAGTTTTCTTCGCCTACATGACCAGGACCACCTGAAAGAATAACAACTTTAACATTTTTTCTTTTTAATTCTTCATATCTTATTGTATGATGCAAAATTTCACAATAGATTTTTAATTCTCTTATTCTTCTCGCTATAAGTTGTGTATATTGTGAACCAAAATCAATTATACCAACCATCTATTTTACTCTCATTCTGTAATACTCTTTTATTTCCCTTACTTCAATTTCTTTTTCTTTTTATATCTTAATCCTAACTTTATTTCTCTGTCAAATCCTTTTCCCTACTATTTTGTTTTTCAATCTATAACTCTGGCCTTTATTGTGTAAAAAATAAAAAAATTAAAGAAAAAAAGAGGATACCATCAGCCCACCTACGAGGTGGGTTTAGGAAATTACTTAAGTATTTCTAAATATCAAGTTTAAATTATTTCTGATAAATTTTTTATCAAAATTTTATTTTCTTCTGGAGTTCCTATTGTTATTCTTACATATCTATTATCAAGCCCAAAACTTTTCATCCCTCTTATTATTATTCCCCTCTTCTCCAGTTCTTTTATTATTGGTGTTGTATCATTTTTAAATCTGCATAGAATGAAATTCGCCTCTGTTGGAATGTATTCAATTCCAAGTTTTTTAAATTCTTTATATAAATATTTTTTGCCTTCAATATTATTTTCAATTGATTTTTTTACAAATTCTGTATCTCTTAAAGCAGCAATTGCAGCAACTTGAGCAAGACCAGTTGTATTGAAAGGTGGTCTTATTCTCTC
>CAZCUO010000124.1:0-12353 GCA_964502135.1 uncultured bacterium | reverse complement strand
TTCAAACCATCCTTCTTCAACAATAGGAACAAAAAGAGGACACTCTTTTGTATAAACAGAAATTCCATTTTTTGATAATAAGGACTGATATTTACTACTTGAAATTGTTGCAGGAGTCCCAATTACTCCAATCTTTTTATTTTTAGTTATTTCTATTGCTTTTTTTACAGTTGGTTCAATTACATCTATAAAATTAACATTTTTAAATTTTTTTTTTAGAAATTTGGAAGCATAAGAAGAAACAGTATGACAGGCAATTACTATAATTTTAGGTTTATATTTTAAAAGAAAATTGACATCATCAATTGCAAATTTTTTAATTATTTCTTTGGATTTTATACCATAAGGAACCCTTGCTGTGTCGCCAAAATAAACAATATCTTCATTTGGTAAAATTTTAACAATTTCTTTAACAACACTTAAACCTCCAATTCCTGAATCAAATATACCTACTGGATTTTCTCTCATTTAATTATTTCTCTTTTATTAATATATTCAATAATTGCCTTACCAAGTGTTTCTGCTATTGCTTGTCTTACCTCAACATCTTTCAAATTAAATTCAATTATAGGATTACATATAAAACCAATCTCAACAAGGACAGAAATCATTGGAGTATATTTTAAAACATAGAAATTACCTCTTTTTGCACCTCTATCCGGAGTTATAAGTCGCTCTGCAAGTTTCTCCTGAACAATTTCAGCAAGTATTCTGCTTTCATCAATCACATCAGTTTCATTTAAATTGTTTAATATTTGCGAAAGAACCTCATCATTATTTATCTCTTCAATTATACCTTCCCCATTTGTTGACTTTGGTAATGTATTTACTTCTACTTTATTACAGCAGTAATATGTTTCAAAGCCAGTTGCATTTTCTCTATTAAATCTTGAAGAATTTGTATGTATTGAGAAAAAAATATCAGCATTTATTGCCTTTGCCATCTTAACTCTATCTTCAAGAGAAATAAAAACGTCATCCTTTCTTGTTAAAAAAATTTCAATATTTGGATAATTTGAGAGTTGTTTGTTTAAATACTTTTCAAGGCGAAGGGCAACATCAAGGTTTACATCTTTTTCTTTCAGTCCATAATTTCCTATTGCACCTGCATCATGTCCACCATGTCCTGGGTCTATTAATATTATAAATTTTTTACTTCCACTTTTTATTTCTTTAACTTCTTTTTCTTCTTTAATCCCCTTTTTTGAAACTATCTCAAATCCTGAAAAAATTTGGGAAAAATCTTCAATGGGTAAAAGTATTTCACCTTCAATTTCTTTTGGAGGATTTTTTATTTCAAATTTTTTACCACCAAAGATTACATTTGTGTCATCAATTCTAAATTTTATACTTGTGTCATCTACGAAAATGAAAATTCTATCTTCAATTTTAGCCCAATTATCTGTATTTATAATTTTAAGTAGGGATTTAAGGGAAATATATTGAGCATTCTTTATTGTGTAGATTGGAATTTTTCTTGATTGGATTTCCTCTTTTAAGTTTATTGAAAATAGAGAAGAAACAAAAAAAATTATTATAAGAAATATTTTTTTCATTCATCCATCCTTTCAACTAAATTACTTTTATGTCTTTCCTTTAGTTTTTTTCCTCACCTCGCCAAAAGATAAGAAAAATATAAATAAAGTAAAATTTAGTGGAGGCGGCGGGTACTGCCCCCGCGTCCAGAGAGAATCAGGATAGTGTATCTACCTGCGTAGAGAGATGTTTTTTTCTTTGGATAAAATGGCACATCTCTCAAGCCATTTTATCCGCATCCTTTTTATACTTCTTTTGCAGGGAAAAGGATAACCTGCAAAAGAAGGCCTCTTTAACCGACCCATTTTACAGAGTCAGAGGCAGACTCTGTAAATGGGTGGCTGCATTTTTATGCAGCCAAAACATTTGCTGTTTCGGCAGTTATTTTTTGTCAGGTTTTTACAAGACCCTGACAAACTTGGCAGGCCACACTATCCCTCTTTCTCTCTGTCGAACCCTATTTCGCCCCCATTTCTTTAATTTTCCTCTGTATCTGCCTTTCTATCTCTCTTTCTTTTATCTCTCTCCTTTTGTCAAAGAGCTTTTTACCCTTTACAAGGGCAAGTTCAATTTTTGCTAATCCTCTATTATTAAAATAAACTGAAAGGGGTACCATTGTCAAGCCCTTTTCAGAAACTTTCCTTTCAAGTTTTCTTATTTCGCTCTTTTTCAATAGTAATTTTCTTTTTCTTAATGGATCTAATTTTACACAAGAATTTGGATATGGTGCAATATAGAAATTATGTAGAAATATTTCTCCATTTTCAACTTTTGCATAAGAATCTTTAAAAGAAACCTTTCCCTCTCTTATTGATTTAACTTCACTCCCTTTCAAAACAATCCCACTTTCAATTCTTTCTAAAATTTCATAATCATGGTATGCTTTCTTATTTTCAATTTTCATTTTTTTAATCCCCCATCAAATAAATTAAAACAAAAACTAAAGTGAATAAAGAAACAAAAATTCCATAATAAAAATATTTAAAAACAAAAAGTATCACAGAGGAAATAAAAAGCGAAGATATAATCAATGAAAGTGATATTTTTGTCCCTGCTTTTTTTATATTTAAATTTAGAATATTAATTCTTTCCTCAAAAATTTTTTCTCTATTTTTCTGATTTTTTACTAATTCAATAATAGTTTCAAAAATTTCAGGCATTTCTTTGAGAAAATAATGAGACCTTTCAAAAACATTCTTAAATTCTTTTAAAAAATGCGAAATTTTTATTCTTTTTTCCATAAAATTAATGTAAAATGGCTCAATCGCTTCCATAAGTTTAAAATAAGGGTCTATAAAATAACAAAGCCCTTCAAGAGTTATAAGGGATTTTCCCATTAAAGTAAAACTTACCGGTATTTTTATTTTATTTTTCCTCATAATTTCAAAAGAATTTCCAAGGACTTCACCAATTTTTAAATTTTTTATAGGAATATTTTTGTATGTCTCAACAAGTTCATATATTTCTTCTTCCAATTCTTCAATATTTACACTTTTGTCAATTGCTCCCATATATTTCAAAGTTAAAATTATTTTATTAGGATCTCCATTTATTATACCTGTGATTAAACTCATAAGATAATATCTTTTTTCATCATCAATATAACCAACTTGACCAAAATCAATTAATCCAATCCTTCCGTCTTTTAAAACAAAAATATTTCCTGGATGGGGGTCTGCTTGAAAAAAACCAATATCAAAAATCTGCTTTAATATTATTTCTGTTCCTGTTTTTATTATTTTTTCTTTCTCAACATATTTTGACCATTCTTCAACTTTACTTATTTTTATTCCATCTATAAATTCAGTTACAAGTATTCTTTCAGTTGTTAGTTCTTTAAAAACCTCAGGAATTAAAACTCTATCATCTTTCAATTTTTCTCTCATCATTTCAATATTTCGGCCTTCCATTAAAAAATTTAATTCCTTTCTTATACTTTTCTCAAATTCTTTAACTATTTTTACCGGCTGATAAATTTCACTTTCTTTTATAAATCTTTCTATTAATTCAGCAATATCATAAAGGATTTGAATATCAGTAATAATTCGTTCTTTAATACCAGGCCTTTGAACTTTTACAGCAACTTCTCTTCCTTTATATTTTGCCTTATAAACACAAGATAAAGATGCAGAAGCAACAGGTTTTTGATTAAATTCTTCAAAGACATTTTCAATTTTTTCGCCAATTTCTTTTTCAATAAAATCTCTCATAATTTCAAAATTCTCTTCTTTAACATCATCCTGAAGTTTTTCTAATTCCTTTATATATTCAATTGGTATTAAATCAGGTCTTGTGCTTAAAATCTGTCCTAGTTTTATAAATGTGGGGCCAAGGTCTTCAAGTAATTTTCTTATTCTTACAGGGACTGGTTCTTTTATTTTCTTTCTTTTTTTAAATGGGGATTTTAATATATGTGCTTGTTCTATAATTATTCCAAATCCATATTTAAAAAGAATATTTATAATTTGACGATATCTTTTTAATTTTCTTACGACAGGATAATTTCTCATTACTCTTTTAAATATTCATTCTGCCAAAGAGGATCAACAATTTCTCTGTATTTTCTATTATATTCTGGCATCTTCCCCTCTTCTATAAATTTTAAATACTCCCTTGCTCCATCATCAATAGGTTCTGCATCTGTTTCTTTTATTATTTTATAAAAATCAAGTGAATTGTCTCTTATGATACATGGAGTTAAAAGGTTTCCACATTCATGTTTTTGTCTTTTTATCCAATAATTATTTTGCCATTCTCTTATTTTTACAAATAATGGTGATTTTATTGCCTCTGTTATAGTTTTGCCTTCTTCATAAAGTTTATATAAATTTCCTAAATTTTTATCTTTAAATGGAATAAACACGCATGGTGTTATTGTTCCATCCCACATAATATAAAAATAACCACCTCCTCTTGCACCAGCCATACAACCATCTGAAGCAGTTCCTGAATTCCAGAAATCAGCGATGAATATCTTCTTTTCTATTACAAGTTGCCATATCCTTTTAAGCATTTTATATCTTTGTTCAGGAGTTACCATCAATTCAACACTTGGATTTCTTCCTATTGGCATATACTGGAAATACCATCCATAAAAAGCACCCTTCTTTTCAAAATAAAAATCAATAAATTCATCAGAAAGTAATAAATCAGCATTATATCTTGTTGGAGTAACTGAAATACCAAATGGAACACCCAAATCCCTTAAATCATCCATAACTTCCATAATTCTTTTAAATACACCAGTTCCTCTTCTTTCGTCTGTCTCCTTTTCAAATCCTTCAATTGAAATTGCAGGTGTAAAATTCCCAAGTTCTGATAATCTTTTTGCAACATCCCTTTTTATCATTATTCCATTTGTATAACCCATAAAATAAGCATCATTATGTTTTTCAAGAATATCAAATAATGTTTTACCATTATCTTTATACATAAATGGTTCTCCACCAGAAATTACAAAAAAATAAGAACCAAATTCCTGTTTTATTTCACTTATAACTCTATCAAAAACATCATATTTTAAAGTATGTTTTTGGTAAATTTCACCTGCATAACATCCCTTACATCTTAAATTACATATATTTGTAGGAGAAATTGTCACAAAACAGGGAGGTCTAAAACCATGCTTTTCTTCAAAACTTTTTCTTATATAAATTCCCTGAATGAATACTTTACCGAGAAAGATATTTGAGAGTGCTCTTACACAATTTGGAGAAATACTATCTGTATCAAATAATCTTTCAATTGATTGCAGAAGTGCTCTACCCATATAATATCTTTCTTCAAGAACTTTTTTTGGTCTTTCATATGTTTTTAATGACATTTTATATGTTGCTCTTTCAATTGCATTTATTAGTACTCTTCTTGTCAAAGAATTCCTTAAGGATGCATTTAATAAACCAGTAATTACTCTCTGTGAAGCACCCTTTTCCATAATATTTAATATTTTATCTTCAAGATTAATTGCCATTTTAACCTCCTGTAGGACAATTTTATTTTAACACAGTATTAGTTGCTGTCAAAATTTTTATTTACTTTTCAAAATTAAGGAATTAAAAAGCGGGAAAAATCAATCAATAATTTTAATCCTGTATCTGTAATAATTTGCTTTCATCCAGTTTTCATAACCATTTTCAGCAAGACGGCTTAAAAAAAGAATAATATCTCCATTTTCTCTATCCTGATAAAATCTGAAATTTGATAGTTGTAATTGTGGTGGTTCTCCTTTTTGTCTTGTATCAATAATTCTTATAGTATCTCTTTTCAAACAGAATGGTTCTTCATTAACTTCACATATTACAAGAGGAGTTCTTGGCCAGTTCCCATTTGGTCTTACACCTTCAATACATAAATTTCCTATCCAGTAAACTTTGTCATTTTTTATTGATCTGAATATTCCAGAACCGGTTGAACTTGATTCAATTATTTCTCCATTATCACAGGATAAAGGAACAGGTTCTGTCCAGGTCTCACAATTATCTTCTGAAAAACTTACCCATTTATATCCTGGTCTATCTGGAAACATACTATTATCTCCTCTTAATATCATTGCGAATTTACCATTTTTTAGTTCTATAATTGCTGGTTCATAAAATCCTCTTGATGTTTTTTCAAGGTCTGGATATACAGGTTTACTTAATTTCCAATCAATTTCTCCATTTTCTTTATAATCACCAAGAATATTTACAATTATACCAGCAGGAGACCAGCATCCTTTATAATGGACTGGTTTTTCTTCTTCATCAAGAAGATGGCTTTGTGCGGGAAATACAATCCTTCCTTTTGATGTTTTTATGGGCTTGCAAAAACTTACAGCAATTCCACCTGGTATATCAAAATTTAAAGGGATTTCTCCTGTCCATAAGTTTTTTTCTGGTTCATAAATTTCAAGGACAACATTCCATGGAACATCAACATTAAGTTTATCTTCTGGATATAATTTTTTGTCAGTTATTGTTATCAATTTTTCTGTGTCAGGGTCAAAAAATCCTGCTGATTCTGAATACCTTATTTTTCCTTCTTGAGTAATTTTGCTTTTGAAATGAAGAATTGGCTCTGTCCATGTTTTTCCATTGTCATAACTAAAAATATCAACAAAATCATCATATCCATCTGAATAGTCCTCTCTACAGTACCTATGAATAAGTATTGGTTTTTCATTTGAGATATATGTAATAAAACAGGGCATAACAGGTCTTCCTTTTTCATCCCAACTTAAAAATTTTTCCCTCTCAACAATTATCTCCATTTTTTCTCCTTTTTTTATGGATGGTGACTTTACAGACACCTTTTTCTTTATCTATAAACTGAATTTTATAAACAAATCCATATTTTTCAATAATTCTTTTATATAAAATAGAGTGCTCACAATAATAAGGATATTTTTTAACCTTCCTTTTGTTCATTATTCCAACAGATGGACATTTCTTTATAAAGATTTCAAAATAGTCAGGACCGACGCTCATGGTATATACTGCTTTTTCCTCTGTTAATGTATGAGTCCAGTATTCAGCCATACCTGCTATCCCCTTTTCATTTACCAATTCATCAAGATTTTTTAAGAAATTATCTGAAATATAAATCCCAAAATCAATCTCCGCTTTTTTACCATATTTTCTATGCAAAAATTTAAAAAGTTCATTATAAGCAAGTATAAATTCTTTTGCTGGTATCATTTTTTCCTCAATTTCTGTTCACATCTTCCCTTTTTATCATAATGAATTTCTGAATTATAGCCGGTCTTCTCTCCTATAAATTCATTTATAACCTTACACTGAATACAGAAATCACTATAAACTGGATAACCCTTTTCTTTCATATGAGATATTGCAGGACATTTTTTTACCTTTAATACTATTTCTTCATTGTCTTTTCTTTTAATTTCAAACTCACCTTCTTCCTCACTAAAAATTTCACTCCAGTATCTTTCAAGTTCAGAAAGACCATTTTTTTTAATTTTTTTAATCAACCATCCATATACATTTTCTGCAACCTGTTTTAAATATTCCTCAACTGCCTTTTTACCATAATTTTTATCAAGAAATTCAAACCCAACACTTAATGCACCATGAAAGTCCTTATGTATTTTTTCTTTCATATTTAAATCCCTTCGGAAAATTCAGGAAATTCTCTTTCCCATTCTTTTTTAAATCTTTCTTTTATATCTTCTGGTAAATCCTTTAAAAATGGTTCTCTTGCATACCCAACATCTATTCCTCTAAATTTTAAAGCAATTTTCCAACTTGTTATTCCTCCATATTTTTTTAATAAACTTACTGCTATTGTTATCCTTTTCTGTAATTCAATCGCTTTTTTAATATCTCCTTCTTTAAAATTCTTATAAATTCCAACAAATATTTCAGGCAAAACATTTTGAGTAGAACCAATACATCCACTAACTCCCATACTTAAAGCAGGTAGAAAAAGTTCATCAGGTCCACTGAATGCAATCCATTTTCCTTTCATTTTTAAAAGTAAATCCTGTAATAAATATAAATCTGTATATGTATATTTCAATCCAACTATATTTTTAATTTCACCAAATTTCAAAATCTCTTCATTTTTTAAAATAATTCCTGTTGTTGCTGGTATATAATAGATAAAAAATGGCAAGTTTGTTGAATTAGCAATTTGATAATAGTAATTGTATATCTCATCAAAACTGAATTTATAATATATTGGTGGAATTGAAGATATTGCATCAACTTTTATTTTTTCTGCATGTTTTGCAAGTTCAATACTATTTTTTGTATTCAAAGCACCTCCTACATGGATAATAATTTTAATTTTATTTTCTACCTCTTCTTTAACAATTTCTGCAACTCTTTTTCTCTCTTCAATATTCATCAATAATCCTTCTCCTGTCCCACCACATACATATAAACCATCAATACCCTTTGAAATTAAAAATTTTACAAGATTTTTTAGCCTTTTTTCATCTACATTGCCATTTTCATCAAAAGGAGTAATTAATGCTGCATAGACACCATAAAATCTATTCACATCCATTTTCTCCCTCCAAAATTAATTTTAGATTTTTCTCTTTCCACCTATTTCATTTTTAATTTTATAAATTTTTTTAGAATTTTCAATGTAATTTTTGTTAAAGATTAGTTTTTAAGAATTTTATTGTTTTTCTTAAAATTATATTTTTGAAAAGGATTGATGTTATATGAGTTGAAGGAAGGAATAACTTTTCGGGTTTACCTAAAAATTTCCATAATTGAATAACTGCACCAAATGGAATTATAAGATCAAAATATCCATTTATTAAAAGGACTTTTCTTGGCTGATTTAAATGCGCATAAGTTAATGGGTCTATTAAAAACCATTTCCATTTACATTCAACATTTTCTAACCCTTTTTCTCTAACTTTTTCTAAAAATTTTACATAATCCTTTGACACTTTCCTATAATCCCTTATTCTTAATCCATGAAAAAAACCATAAATTACCCAGGGCATTGTAATTAAACTCCTCATAAAAATATAATGAATATTTCCACCTCCTAAAATTGAGACACCTGCCTTTATACGATTTTCAACACCCATAACTGTATTTAAAATAATTGCACCCAAACTTATACCAACAATCCCTATATTTTTTATTTCTTCTCTTTCAGTTAAATAATCACATAAAGCCATTATATCTATTACTGCTTGTCTATATGCATTTATTGACCTTTCAACATTGCCTGTAAGAAAAAGTTGACCACTTTTATATCTTTTAGGAGTCCTTTTCATATGATATGGAAGGTGAATTAAATATACACCAAATCCTTCTTTTGATAATAAAATACCAAATGATTTTGTTTGGCGATTTTCCCTTTCATATAAACTGTGTAAAAGAATTATTGCATTAAATTTTTCTTTTTGGGGCTCAATAAAATCAACATATACAGTATCATTTTCTAAATAAGTAGAATAAAAAGGTGAAAAAAAAGTAATTAAACCAGTCCTATAAAAATTATCTTCACTTTCAATTTTATATTTAAATTCCTTTACCTTCTCATATTTAAAAAAATCCATTTTGAAAAATATTATAAAACATGGGAAAATTATGGTAAAATTTAAAAAAAGGGCAAATATGGTAAGAGTTAGATTTGCACCAAGTCCAACAGGATACTTACATATAGGAAATGCAAGAACAGCACTTTTCAATTATTTATTTGCAAGAAAAAATAATGGAAAATTTATTTTAAGGATTGAGGATACAGATAAAGAGAGAAGTAAAAAAGAATATGAGAATGCAATTATTGAGGACTTAAAATGGCTTGGTATTGAATGGGATGAAGGACCAGATATAGGAGGTCCATATGGGCCTTATAGGCAGAGTGAAAGAATTCATATATATAGAGAATTTGCTGAAAAACTTTTGAAAGAAGGATATGTTTATAAATGTTATTGCACAAAAGAAGAACTTGAACAGATGAGAAATAATGCATTAGAAAAAGGACTTCCTCCTGGCTATGATGGTAGATGTAGAAATTTAACAAGAGAAAAAATAAGTGAATATGAAAGAGAAGGAAGAAGTTATGTATTGAGATTAAAGGTGCCACAGGAAACAATAGAAATAAATGATTTAATTAGAGGGAAAGTCCTATTTGAAGGTGAAAATATAACTGACTTTGTTATTATGAAATCAGATGGAACGCCCACATTTAATTTTGCAGTTGTAATAGATGATTATTTAATGAAAATCACACATGTTATAAGGGGGGAGGACCACCTTTCAAATACTCCAAAACATATATTGATTTTTAGAGCAATTAAAGCAGAAATACCACAATTTGCCCATATGTCAATGACTCTTGGACCTGATAGAACAAGATTGAGTAAAAGGCATGGAGCAACAAGTGTAAGAGCATATAGAGAAAATGGTTATTTACCCGAAGCATTTTTTAACTATATAGCACTTTTAGGATGGGGAACAACAGAAAGTAAAGAAATTTTTACAAAAGACCAATTAATAAACGAGTTTTCAATTGAGAGATGTCATAAAGCAAGTGCAATTTTTGACCCTGAAAAATTATTGTGGATGAATAGTTTATATATAAGGAATGCTAATTTAGAAAGAATATATAAACTTTCAATTCCATTTTTAAAAGAAGCAAATTTAATAAATTCAATTGACATTGAAAAAGAAGAATATATTAAAAAGGCAATCTTACTTGAAAAGGAAAAGATAAAGACATTGAAAGACATTCCTTATTTAATTGAATTTTTCCTTAAAGAACCAGAATATGAAAAAGAAGGATATGAAAAACTTATAAATGATGAAACAAAAAAAATTCTTTCTGAAATTGTCAATATTTTTGAGAATATGAATGATTTTAAAAAGGATGAAATTGAAAATAAGGTAAGAGAATACTGTAAGGAAAAAAATATTAAAACACCTATGGTATTCCATCCATTAAGATTTGCAGTAAGTGGAAGAACAAAGGGACCTGATCTTTTTGGAATGATTGAATTACTTGGAAAGGATAAAGTTATTGAAAGAATAAAAAAAATAATAGGAGATTAAAATGATAAAGAAAAGTAAGGCAGAAGAATTAAAAATGAAAGCACTTGAATTGTTGAAAAAAGCAGGTATCGTTATTACAGAAAAAGAGTATAAAAATATGGAAGTTGTTGATTGTGGTCTTGGGATTCCAGAAGAAATAGGAGTTCAAATAATTGTTTATGTAAATAATGAAAGATATTGTGCAAAGGAATTGATTTTATTACCAAGACAAACATGCCCCGAACACAGACATCCACCAATATCTCCATCAAATCCAGGAAAGCAGGAAACATTTAGATGCAGATATGGAGAAGTATATTTATATGTTCCTGGGACTTCTACCAAAAATCCAAAGGCAATTTTAAAAAATAGAAAAGAATATTTTACTGTCTGGCATGAAATTATTTTAAAACCAGGAGATCAATATACAATTCCACCTAATACGCTTCACTGGTTTCAAGCAGGAGATGAAGGTGCAATAGTAAGTGAATTTTCCTCTCAAAGTATTGATGAGAAAGATATTTTTACTGATCCTGATATAAAAAGAATAACGGAGATTATAGATGATTAAGTTCTTTAATACATTTACAAGAAAAAAGGAAGAATTTATACCAATTGAAGATAAAATTGTGAAAATGTATACTTGTGGTCCAACTGTTTATGACCTTGCCCATATTGGAAATTTCCGTGCCTATGTTTTTGAAGACCTTTTACATAGATACCTTGAATTTAGGGGTTATAAAGTTATAAGAGTTATGAATATTACAGATGTTGATGATAAGACGATAAAGGGAGCAAAGGAAAATGGTGTAAGTTTAAGAGAATATACAGATAGATATATTAAAATTTTTATTGAGGATATGGAGACATTAAGATTAAAAAAACCTGATTTTATGCCAAGGGCAACAGAACATATAAAAGAGATGGTTGAATTAATTAAAAAATTACTTGAAAAAGGATATGCCTATTATAAAGAGGGTTCAATTTATTTTAGTATATCAAAATTTCCTTCCTATGGTAAATTATCAGGTATAGATAAAAGTAAAATAAAGATAGGAGCAAGGGTTGATGTTGATGAATATGAAAAGGAAGATTTAAGAGATTTTGTTTTATGGAAAAAATGGAAGGAAGAAGAGGGAGTATACTGGGAGACAGAAATTGGCAAAGGCAGACCTGGTTGGCATATAGAATGTTCTGCGATGAGTATGAAATATCTTGGAGAAACATTTGATATACACACAGGAGGGGTTGACAATATTTTCCCACATCATGAAAATGAAATTGCTCAGAGTGAAGCAGCAACAGGGAAAAAATTCG
>CAZCUO010000123.1:0-9847 GCA_964502135.1 uncultured bacterium | reverse complement strand
CTGATATTTTCTTCATTGATTTTGTAATTTTTTCAAGTAAATCCATGTCAAAACCCTCTTCTATAATAAAACCAGTAGAAAGATAAAGAGGAATTGCTCCCATAACAGATAAATCATTAATAGTCCCACATACAGAAAGTTTCCCTATATCCCCTCCATTAAAAAAAATTGGGTCAACTGTATAAGAATCGGTGGTGAAACATAATTCAAAATTATCAAATTCAATAACTGCTGAATCTGTAAGTTTTTCAATTATTTCATTTTTAAAATTTTTCAAAAAAATATTTTCAATTAAAGAATACATTAATTTGCCACCAGAACCATGAGAAATAAGTATCTTATCTTTTTTCATATTTGTAATATGCTGCACAAGTTCCTTCAGAAGATACCATACATGGACCTAACGGATTTTCTGGATTGCAAACTTTTTCAAATAATGGACAATCAAATGGTTTTTTCTTCCCTTTTAAAATCTCACCACATATACATCCAGTTTTTTCTTTTGAATATGTAATATTTATTTTAAATTTTCTTTCTGCATCAAACTGGCTAAATTCTTCCTTTAATTTAAAACCACTATTTTCTATAAGACCAATTCCTCTCCATTCTGTATCACATAAATCAAAAACTTCATTTATAACTTCTTTTGCTTTCAGATTTCCTTCTTCTCTTACTGTTCTTTTATATTCATTTATCACTTCTGCTTTTCCTTCAATTATACATTTCAAAATTAAATAGATTGTATAAAGAATATCTGCCGGTTCAAAACCACTTATTACACATGGAATATTATATTTTTCAACAATTTTTTTATATGGCTCTGTTCCTATGACTGTACTTACATGCCCCGGACATATAAAACCATCAATCTCTGTATCTTTTTCTTTAAGTAAAAATTCCATTGTAGGAGGCATAATTTTATTACCACATAGTATAAAAAAATTTTCTATTTTTTTTTCTTTTGCTATCTTTAATGTTTGAGCAATTGAAGGAGTTGTTGTTTCAAACCCAACAGAAAGAAAAATTATTTTTTTTGACTTATTCTTTTCTGCAATTTGTAATGCATCAAGAGGAGAGTAAACAACAAAAATTTCTGAACCATTTGCCCTTTCTCTCTCAAGCGATGAATAAGAACCTGGAACTTTCATCATATCTCCAAAAGTTGTTATTATTACATCCTTTATTTTTGAAAGTTCAATTGCTTTATCAATATAATTTGATGGAGTCACACATACAGGACATCCAGGGCCAGATATTAAATTAATATTTTCAGGTATAACTTTTCTAATACCATATTTTCCAATAGCCATTGTATGTGTTCCACAAACCTCCATAATATTAATTTTTTTTCTCAATTTCAAGCCATATTTCTGTATTTCTTCTATTATTATTTTCTGTATTTCTGGTTTTCTGTATTCCTGTATATATTTCATTTTATTTGTTTTATTATTTTAATGGTTTCTTCGGCTTCTTTTTTGTTTAGTTTTTCAATAGCAAATCCTGCATGAATTATCAAATAATCTCCTTTTTTTACATTTTCAATAAATGATATATTAACCTTTCTTTTAACTTTACCAAGTGAAACAATTGCGAACTCTCCCATTACTTTCTCAACTTTCATCGGAATTGCAAGACACATTTTTGTCCTCTTTTAATATTTTGAAAAAATCTCATTTATAACTTCATTCACATTATTATATTTATTGGGATCAATCCTAAATTTTTGAACTAAATATAAATTTGCTTTCCCTATTGGCACCTTCCCTTCAAAATATAATGGTATTTTCTCATTATCTACTGTCATATATATGGTTAATTTCCCTTCTTTAAATTTCTCTTTTTCTGTCCTTGCAAGTGGTTCAATAATATAAACTTCCTTATTATCTCCTTCTGGCAATTTTTTAATTTCCTTACCCTTATAGTTAATTTTTAAGTACCATTTTTCACTTAAAGCGATAGGATATTCAATATTTTCAATGTTTTCAATATTTACATATCTTAAAAAATAAAAGATTGAGAGAGGATCAAAAATATTATCTTCAAATTTAATTACATTTTTCTTTGTTGAATATAATTTTTTACTCCTATATTTTTTTGCAATTGCTGTATATTGTTTGCTATCCCAATTAAAAAATATTTCAGTTATAGTTTCTTTTTTGCCGCTTTTTGTATATAAATAAAAATATTTTGTTTTTCCTGTTTTTTTATCAATAAATGAATCTACTCTATTATATCCATAACCCATTTGCCTTGGAAGGCCTACAGGTATTGTAATCCCAACCATATGAAAATTATTCTTCTCATTAAAACATAATACAACTGCTTTCCCGAAACTCATCAAATTCCATTTAAGGTTATAAATTAAACATTCTCCATCCCAATTTTCAAGATAAATTTTCTTAGGTGGCATTTTTTCAAATTTTTTTTCTTCTTTTTTTGGAACTTTCTCTTTAGGCAGAAGGGCAAGTTGCTCTTTTTCTTCTATATCACTTTTTCCCTCTTTCACCTCTTGCAATTCTCCCTCCTCTATTTTTATCTCTTCAGGAGGTTTTATTTCTTCTTTAACTACTTCCTCAGAAGGGAAAGAAACTTCTGGTATTTTTTCTATCTCTTTCTTAATATCTTTTTTTCTACTTACACAACCAGATAAAAAAATTAAAATTAGAATAAATTTTAAACCTTTCTTCATTTTTAGTAACCCTTTAATTATTTATAATACCATATTTTTTAAAATTTTTCACCCCTTGACAAAAAAGATAATATTGATTAAAATGACTGACTGGTCAGTCAAAAATGAAAAATAAAAGAAATTTAATATTAAAAGTAGCAGAAAAAATAATAAGTGAAAAAGGATATTCAAAAACAACTATTGAGGAGATAACAAAAAAGGCAAAAATTGCAAAAGGAACATTTTATTTATATTTCAAAAACAAGGAAGAACTTTTTAATTCAATTATTAAAGAGGGACTTGATAATCTTGTTATTGAGATTAAAAAAGAAGTTGAAAATATAGAAGACCCATTTGAAAAGATAAAGAAGGGAATTGAGATGTATCTTTCTTATCATGAAAAAAAATATTCATTATTTAAAATTTTAATTCAGGAAAAACCATTTTTAAAAAGAAAAAATTTTATAAATTTCTGGGAGGAATTTTTTAAAAAATGGGATTTTATAAAAAAGGGATTTGAAGAAGAGATAAAAAAGGGTAATATAAAAAATTTGGATTCTGAAGATATAATTTATTCACTTTTAGGTATTCTTCATGGAAATATTCACAGATGGATTTTGAATAAGAGGAAATATTCACTTGTTAAAAAAAAGGATGTTATTTATGAAATATTTGTTAATGGAATAAGGAGATAGTATGAAAAAAATTTTTATTTTTATGCTTTCTCTTTCTTCTTTATTTTGCCAAGATTTTTTAAAAATTGAAGATTGTATTAAAATTGCAGTTAATGAAAATTTAAATTTAAAAATCGCAAAAAATAAAATTGAACAGAGTTATTATCAGAAGGAAATATCAAAAAAATACTCTTTACCTGTTTTAAACTTTTCCTTTAATTACTTATATCTTGGAGAAAATGAAGGAATCCAAATTGGAAATTTCCCTCCTTTTAAATTTGTTGAAGATAATCAATATATTTTTAAGTTTACATTAAATCAACCCGTATTCACTGGAAAAAAAATAGAGACAAATTATGAAATTTCAAAAGAAAGTTATCAAAAAGCAAAAATTGATTATGAAAAGCAATTGAATGATTTAATTTTTGATGTTAAAAAAAGTTATTTTGAGATATTAAAAGCAAAAAGATTACTAAAAACGAGTGAAAAATGTAAAGAAACACTTGAAAGGCATCTTGATGATGCAAAAAGTTTATTTAATCAGGGACTTGTAACTAAACTTGACATTTTGAAAACCGAAGTTGCATTAAAAGAAGTTGAAACAAAAATAATTGAATGTAAAAATTATCTTAAAATAGCAAAAACAAATTTAAATTTTATTTTAAATAGAGATATTGATACAGAATTTGAGATTGAGGATATTCTTGAAAAAAAAGAAGAGGAAAAACCATATGATTTTTGGAAAGATACTGCATTAAAAGAAAGGGATGAAATAAAAAGTTTTGAGAAAATTTTATCAATATATGAAAAAAATATAAAAGTTGAAAAGAGTAATCTTTATCCACAGATCTATTTTTTCTTCAATTATAATTTAGAAAAAGGAACTCAGACATCAAGGGAAAATTTTGATACAAATTGGAATACAGGAATTCTTCTTTCTTATGACATATGGAATTGGGGACAGACAAAAGATAGAATTGAAAAAGCAAAAAAGGAGAAGGAAGAAATTGAAAAAAATTATCAATTACTCAAAAATTCAATAGAAGTTGAGGTAAAAAATTCTTATTTAAATTTTTTATTATCAAAAGAAAAAGTTGAAAAATGTAAAAAAGAAATTGAACTTGCTGAAGAAAATTTGAGGATTGCTCAATTATTATACAGAGAAGGGATGGCAACAACAACAGATGTTATTGATGCAATTTCTTCACTTACAGATGCAAAAAATAATTACTATAATTCTTTATATGACTATAAAATTAGTTATAACCAACTTAAAAAAGTATGTGGAATTTTAAAAATGGAGGCAAAATGAAAAAATTAATAATTTTTCTTATATTCATTCTTATTGTATCACTTTCTTTTTATGCTCATTCAAACAAAAACAAAAAAATAATAAAAAAGGAAATTGAGGTAGAAAGAGAAATTCCAGTTGAGGTTGCAGAAGTTAAAGAAATGGTTATTAAAGAAGAAATAGAAGGAATAGGAAAAATTGAACCATATCAAAAAGTTATTGTTTATTCCCAAGTTACAGGTGAGGTTGAAAAGTTAAATGTAAAAGAGGGTGATTATGTTAAAAAGGGAGATTTTATTGCTCAGATTGATTATAAGAAAAGAGTAATTGATTATGAAAATATTGAAAATCAATTAAAGGCACAACAGGCAAATTTAGAAAATATAAAGAAGGATTATAAAAGATTTGAAAATCTTTATAAAGAGGGAGTTATTTCTGAAAAAAAACTTGATGATATAAAAACGAGTTATGAGATTACTTTTCATCAAATTGAATCATTGAAAAAGCAATTTGAACTTGCAAAAATAAGGATTAATGAAGCATTTATATATTCACCAATTGATGGGTTTATAGCAGAAAAATTTATTGATCAAGGAGAAATAATAACAGAAAGTTCTATGATGCGTTCAACTCCTATTGTCTCAATTGTTGATATAAGTAAAGTGAAAGTTAAATTGCCGGTAAGTGAAAGTGATATTGGAAAAGTTAAAAATGGTCAGAATGTTTATATAAAGATTGATGCATATCCAGAAAAAGAATTCAAAGGAAAGGTGAGTAAAATTTATCCAATTGCTGATGAGAAAACAAGGACGATTGATGTAGAGATTATTGTTGAAAATCAAAATTATTTAATAAAACCAGGAATGTATTGTAAGGCAAAGGTAATTGTTGGTGAAAGGAAAGCAATTTTTATCCCTCTTGATGCATTGATGAAATTACCTGCAAGTGGAAATTATTATTGTTTTAGAGTAAAAGATAATACTGCTGAAAAGGTATATGTTAAAATTGGTAAAATTTTTAAGAACTATGTTGAAATTAAGGAAGGACTAAAAAAAGAAGATATTGTGATAATTACTTCACAGGGAATTCTTGATACTGGCAAAAAAATAAAGATAACAAAGGGAGAAGAAATATGAATTTGCCTTCTTTTTCAGTTAGAAGGCCTTATACAGTATTTATGATTTTTTTGGCAATTTTAATTATTTCAATTATAACAATACCTAAATTACCTGTTGATTTAATGCCTGATATTGAAATGCCTTCTGTTTCTGTTATTGTTCCATATCCAGGAGCAAGTGCATCTGATGTTGAAAATGACATAACAAAATATCTTGAAGATTATCTTATAACAATTAGCGACCTTGATGAACTTAATTCTATATCAAGTGATAATGTTTCAATTGTAACTTGTAAATTCAAATGGGGAAAAAATCTTGATGCTGCAATGGGTGATGTGAGGGAAAAAGTTGATTTTGCAAAAAAGGATATATTCCAGCATGCACCTGATGCAGAAGAACCAATAATATTTAAATTTTCAACATCAATGATACCTGTTATGGTTATTTCTGTTTCGTCAAAAGCACTCTGGAAAGATTTATATTATATTGTAGATAAACAGATTTCAGATAAGTTAAAACAGACAGAAGGTGTTGGAACTGTTATGCTTTTTGGCGGATTAAAAAGACAGATAAATATTAATCTTGACTGGGAAAAAATAAATGGATATGGAATACCTGTAAATTTAATAATACAGAGATTAAATGAAGAGAATATTGATTTCCCAGTTGGAGAAATAAAGACAGGAAAAAGGAATTATTTTTTAAGAATTAAGGGAAGATATAGGAATCCAGAAGAAATAAAAGATATTTTGATTACTACAATTGATGGAAGACCTATATATTTAAGGGATATTTCAGAAGTTGAAGATTTTTATGAAGAAGAAAAATCAAAAGCATACAGAAATGGGGAAGAATCTATTGTTTTAATTGTCCAGAAGCAATCTGGAACTAATACTGTTTTTGTTGCAAATAATATAAAAAAGAAGATAGATGAAATTGAAAAGTTCCTACCAAAAGATATAAAGATTGATATTCTTTTTAATTCAAGTGATATGATTTTAAGGTCTATAAAAAACCTTATAAAAACCCTTATAACAGCAGGAATTCTTGTTATTTTTGTAACTATTTTTCTTTTAAGACGGCTTAATTTAAGTTTAGTTGTTTTAATTTCAATCCCTTTTTCTTTAATATGTGCATTTTTATTTCTTTTTATAGGTGGATTTACAATAAACATTATATCTTTAATGACACTTGCACTTGTAATAGGTATGGTTGTTGATAATTCAGTAGTTATACTTGAAAACATTTTTAGACATTTTGAAGAAGGAGAAAAACCAAATGAAGCAAGTATTTATGGAGCAAGTGAAGTAGCAAATGCAGTAACTGCTTCAGCATTAACTACGATAGTTGTCTTTGTCCCATTAATTTTTACGAAAGGTTTTGTTGGTATAATATTTAAACAACTTGGTTATATTATTTCAACAACGATTTTTATGTCTTTGGTAGTTGCATTAACTCTTGTTCCTGCACTTACTTCAAAAATTATAAAAGGGCAAAAAAGTGAGACAAAATTTTATAAAATTGGAGAAGCATTTCTTACAAAAATTGATAATATATATACAAACCTACTTATATGGGTTCTCAAACATAAAGGAATTTTTTTAACAATTATTTCAATTGTCTTTATCTTTTCTCTTTCACTTTTCAAATTTATTGGAGTAGAGTTTTTCCCTCAACAGGATATGGCAAGAATAGAGGCAAATTTTTCTCTTAATCCATCAACAAGACTTGAAGAAACAGATAAAATTGTAAAAAAACTTGGGAAAATTTGTGAAGAAGAAATACCTGAGATGATTTCATGGTATGGAACATGTGGACAATCTGGGTCTGGATTAAGAGCAGCGATGGGCCAAGAAGAAGGACCTCATGTAGGAACAGTTGCAGTAAGATTACTCTGGCGCGAACAGAGAAAAAGATCTGATAAAGAAATTGCAGAAATTATAAGAAATAGATTGAAGGAAATACCAGGAATAGAAAGATTTTCTGTTACAACAGGAAGTGGAATGGAAGCAATGTTTATGGGAGGAGCCCATCAGATTGAAGTTGAACTTTATGGTTCAGACCTTAATAAACTCATTAAATATTCTGAACTTTTAAAGGAAAGAATTGAAAAAATAAAAGGAGCGGTTAATGTTACCTCTTCATATAAAAGTGATAGAATTGAATTACATATTGAAATAGATAAAGAAAAAGCAAAAAATCTTGGTGTATCAACTGCTCAAATATCTCAAACAATAAGGTCTTATATTTATGGATATACAGCAACAAAATACAGAGAAAGTGGAGAGGACTTTGATGTTTTTGTCCAACTTAATGAGACCCAGAGATATGATATAGAAAAAATTAGCCAATTGCCTATTTTCACACAGAAAGGTATTGTTAAATTAAAAGATTTAGCAAGAATTGATTTTGGATTAGGGCCTATTCAGATAGACAGGAAAAACAGAGAAAGGGTTATTAAAGTTGGTTGTGATACTTATAAAAGAGCAATGAGTGAAGTATTAAAAGATATAGAAAAGGAAGTTAAAGAACTAAATATTCCACAAGATATTAGAGTAAAATTTGGTGGAATGGTTAAACAACAAAGAGAAAGTTTTGCTGATTTAAGACTCCTTCTTATTCTTGGAGTTATACTGGTTTATATGGTGATGGTTGGTCAATTTGAATCATTTAAAACACCATTTATAATCTTCTTTTCAATTCCATTTACATTTATCGGAAGTATATTATTTCTTTTCATAACTGGTGTTAATTTTTCAGTTGCTTCATTTATGGCTATAATAATGCTTATGGGTGTTGTTGTTAATAATGCCATTGTTCTTGTTGATTATATGAATATTTTAAGAGCAAGAGGATATGAACTTTTTGATGCTATTGTAAAAGGATGTAGAAATAGATTAAGACCAATTATAATGACTTCTTTAACAACAATATTTGGGATGATGCCCCTTGCTTTTGGAAGAGGGACAGGTGGCGAAGTTTGGCAATCCTTTGGAGTTCCTGCAATTGGTGGATTTCTTGTTTCATGGCTTATTACATTATTACTTGTTCCTGTTATTTATTTAATTATGAATAAAGAGGGTTAAATGTTTATAGATATTCATTGTCATGCTTTTAAAAGACCTTATATATGGATAGATGGGAAACCTCTTTTTTCAACTCCTGAACAGATTTTAAAAAGATATGATGAACTTGGAATAGAAAAAGGTGTTTTGCTTCCTATTGTAAATCCAGAAGTTTATCTTCCCCAATCAAATGAAGAGATAATTGAAATATGTGAAAAGTATCCTGATAGATTTATTCCTTTTTGTAATATAGACCCTCGTGCAATAACAAATTCTCCTAATGCTGATTTTGAGAAAATTTTGAATTATTATAAATCACTTGGGTGTAAGGGAATTGGAGAAGTTATGCCAAATCTTCCTTTTCTTGATGAAAGGGTTTTAAATCTATTTAAACATGTTGAAAAAGTTGGTTTTCCTTTAATTTTTGATGGTAATGGTAGATTGGGTAATACTTATGGACTTTATGATGAACCTGGACTTACTCAACTTGAAAAATGTCTTTCTCTTTTTCCAAATTTAAAATTTATTGGTCATGGTCCTTCTTTCTGGGCTGAAATATCGGTATTAAAAAATATAGAAGATAGATACACTTATCCAAATTATCCTGTAATAGAAGAAGGGGTTGTCCCAAAATTAATGAGAAAATATAAAAATTTATATGGTGACCTTTCAGCAGGAAGTGGATATAATGCTTTGGCAAGAGACCCAGAATATGCAGTTAAGTTTTTAAATGAATTTTCAGACCGCCTTTTATTTGGAACTGATATATGTAGACCTGACCAAAAAGTCCCTCTTGTTCAATTCCTTATAAATCTTGTAGAAAAAGGTAAAATAAGTGAAAAAACTTTTAATAAAATTATAAGAGAAAATGCAAAGAAATTATTAAACCTTTAAAAATTCTATAATTAAAGATTTTTGAGATTAAATTTCCAAATTGGTAAATCAATATTACAGCCATTCTTTTTCTGAAAATTTTTCCAGTAATCTATCCAGTTTTCTTCATTTATTGCATTTGAAACGAAAACATTACA